>JAXIZX010000235.1:0-10296 GCA_036303765.1 Collinsella sp.
CATTGCATCAGCGCCCCAGCGTGCCGGGCGTGCGCTCGACCTTTGGTACCATGACCGAGCTCAACAATAGTCTGCGTCTGCTCTTTAGCCGTTGCGCCCATCATGTGTGCCCGCGCTGCGGGGCGCGTGTGGAGCCGAGCCTTAACGTTGCCGCAGGCCTGTCGCTCACGTGTCCGACATGCGGCCGCGAGTTCTACGCGCCGAGTGCCGAGGACCTTGCCTTTAACAGTGGCGGTGCGTGTCCCACCTGCGGCGGCACCGGTGTCATGCGCGAGGTGGACGAGGCGAGCTTGGTACCCGACGAGTCAAAGACTATCAACGAGGGCGCGGTGCTTCCTTGGGGCACGCTCATGTGGGATCTGATGAAGCAGGTGGCCGGCGAGATGGGCGTGCGCACCGACGTGCCGTTTAACCAGCTCACGCCTCAAGAGCGCGACATCGTGTTTCATGGTCCGGCGGTTAAGAAGCACATCCTCTACGTGCCCAAAAACGGCGAGGGCGCTACGCCACTCGACTTTACCTATTACAACGCCGTCTATACCGTCGAGAATGCGCTCGCCAAGGTCAAGGACGATAAGGGCTTAAAACGCGTTGCGCGCTTTTTGCGCGAGGGCCCATGCCGCGATTGCGGCGGCACGCGTCTCTCCGAGGCTGCGCGCCAGCCCCAGGTGCGCGGTATCAATCTGGCGCAGGCGGCGGCTATGACGCTGGGCGAGGCGATTGAGTGGGTGCGCGGGGTGCCCGCATTCTTGCCGCCCGAGATGCGGCCCATGGCGACGGATATCTGCGATTCGTTTTTGAGCGCGGCCCGTCGTCTGGTCGACTTGGGTCTCGATTACCTTTCACTCGACCGCGCCGGCGCCACGCTTTCCACGGGTGAGCGCCAACGCGTGCAGCTTGCTCGCGTGGTGCGTAACCGATCGACAGGCGTGCTTTATGTGCTGGACGAGCCTTCGATCGGCTTGCATCCTGCCAATGTCGACGGCCTGGTAGGCGTGATGCGAGATCTGGTGGATGACGGTAACACCGTGGTTGTTGTCGACCACGATACGCGCGTACTGGCGGATGCCGACTATCTGGTCGAGATGGGTCCCGTTGCCGGAGCAGGCGGCGGCAATGTGATCGCCGCTGGTACGGTAGACGAGGTCGAGCAATCGCAGGGCAGTCGCATCGCGCCGTTTTTGCGCTCAGAGTCCAAGCGCTTGCGTCCGCAGGTGACTGATGAGGAAATGTTCGACCAGGGCCATATCCGCATGGCAACCGAGGCCATCCATACCGTCAAACCGCTCGAAGTCGATATCCCGCGCGGCCGCCTTGTCGCGGTGACGGGCGTTTCGGGTTCGGGCAAGACGACGTTGGTGCTCGAGACGCTCATCCCGGCGCTCAAGGCGCAGGCAGCCGGCGAACGCTTGCCGGGGCACGTGCGTTGGGTCGATGCCGAGGGCATTGCCCGTGCCAACCTGATTGACGCCACGCCCATCGGTGCCAACGTGCGCTCGACGGTAGCGACCTATGCCGACATTCATGACGAGCTGCGCCGCGCCTTTGCACGTACGCCCGAGGCCAAGGCGGCGGGATATAAGGCGGGCGCCTTTAGCTACAACACCGGTGCCCTGCGCTGCCCTACGTGCGACGGCACGGGCTCGATATCGCTTGACGTGCAGTTTCTGCCCGACGTCGAGATCGTCTGCCCGGCATGCCGTGGCTCGCGCTACGCCGAGGCCGCCTCGCATATCCATCGCGAAGGCAAGGATGGCAGTCTGCTTACGTTGCCGCAGCTTATGGATATGAGCGTGGACGAGGCACTCGACGCTACGGTGGGACTCAAGAAAGTTCAGGTGCGCTTGCAGACCTTGCACGACCTGGGCCTGGGTTATCTCACGCTTGGCGAGCCCACACCGGCGCTTTCGGGCGGCGAGGCGCAGCGTCTTAAGCTTGCGAGCGAGATGGGCCGCGTGCAGGATGATGCTGTATTCGTGTTCGACGAGCCCACGATCGGCCTGCATCCGCTCGATGTCCAGGTGCTGTTGAACGTGTTTGACGGTCTTGTTGCCAAGGGCGCCACGGTTATCGTGATCGAACACGATCTCGACCTTATCCGTAACGCCGATTACGTGATCGACATGGGCCCAGGCGGTGGCGACGCCGGCGGGCAAATCGTCTGCGCCGGCACGCCGGGCGACATCGCAGTTTGCTCCGCAAGCATCACCGGCCGCTATCTATAGACAATGAGGCAAAGGGACAGTCCCTTTGCCTCATTGATGCCTATTTCACGCATTGAGCTGCGAGATAGTCGCGGAAGAATGGCAATTCAAATGCGACGAGCCCTCGTCCTCGCTCCCCGATGATGCCGGCGTCTATCATGCGGCGTCGGTAGCGGGAGACCTGCTGCGGCGAACGCTTAAGGCGCTCGACAAGGTCAGCGGTGGTGGACTCTTCCTCGTCATCGAGCATGGCGATGAGGAATCGCTTGTCCTCTGCAGTGAGTTCCCGATAGGTTGCCGCGAGGATTCGGTCGTCCATCTCGTCGCGCGCGATTTTGATTCCCAGGTCAAAGTCGCGTGACGAGATTTCCTTCGAATCGCTTGTGAGATCCCAGGCACGGTAGCCTACGAGTTGCAATAGGAAGGGAAAACCAGAGATCGAGCGAACGGCTCTATCGATTCCCTCAGCATCTGCCAGGCGATCGTTTTCCTGGATTGTGCGAATCAAGGCCTCGCGTACGTCATAGTCGGCAATGCGACCCAGATGATATTGTTGGGCGCGGCGAAGGAACGAGACCGTCTTGTGGTTCAGCAACGTCGAGACATTGTTGGGAAGTCCCGCCATGAGCAGGGCGACGCGTTTCCCATCGGTCACAAAGTGCTGATACGTCGCTGCGAGCTGAATCATCTCGTCGAGTGTCGGGTCCACCTCGTCAACCGTGACGAGCAGACCGGTGCCCGCCTCGTTGAGCTGGTCGATGATGTCGCTCATGCGATAACGCCAGGTTGAGGCATCGTGAACGCGATTGACCTCGATGCTGCCGAGCGGTGCAATTCCGAGACCGGTGACTTCGAAGTGGTTGGACGATTCGATGAGATGGGCTGCGGCGCGTTTCGTCCCGAACTCGATTTCCTCAAGCATTCGCGGGAGCGCGGTCGTCTTTACGGCTATCCAGCCGTGGGATTCCGCCCTTGTCGCGAGCGACGACATGAGAGCGGTTTTACCGGTTCCACGCGCGCCTGAGAAGATCGAGGTCAATTCTGGGCGCCTGCGCTGGCTCAAGAAGGCACGGTCCAAATCCCGAATAATCTGCTGTCTGCCAGCGAGATGGGCAGGAACCTCACCAAAACTGGGGGTAAACGGGTTTTCGAGGTATTCCACAATGCCCTCCTTTAGCGTCTCGGGTTAATTTCATTTTATTCTAGTTAATCTCAATTAAAAACGATTAATTTCATTTCAAAGCATAAGGTTGGCGCCGTGCGTTATCGAAGCGGTGCTTGAATAGCTTACGTTGGAGCCCGAAAATGGGTTCAACCCATTCGCGAAATTTGCACGCCCTATTGTGAGTGGGCTCTCAGATGAGCTGAAGCTGCCATCGTGCGGCTGATAGGGGCAATTATGAAAAACAGAATCTATGGGTATGCTCGAGTTTCGTCAGCAGATCAGAACCTGGATCGCCAACTGGATGCGCTGGAGCAGTTTCCGGTCCAAACGAATTTGATCTATGCTGACAAAGCGAGTGGAAAGGACTTCAGGCGTCCTCAGTACCGGCGTCTTCTTCGTCGTCTGCGCGAAGGGGACGTTCTGGTGATTAAGAGTATCGATCGATTGGGTCGCGACTACCGTGAAGTTATCGATGAATGGCGTCGCCTAACGACGGACAAACGCGTTGCCATCGTGGTGCTCGATATGCCATTGCTTGATACACGCGAACAACCCAATGGAATTACGGGGACTTTTATTGCCGATCTAGTGCTTCAGGTTTTGAGCTACGTGGCTCAGGTGGAGCGCGAAAACATAAAGCAAAGACAAGCTGAAGGTATTGCTTCGGCGCGATCGCGCGGCATTCGATTTGGACGCCCAATGATCGAGCGTCCAGAAAACTATCGTTCAGTTGTCCAATCATTTAAAGGAGGTGGGGTGACAAGGCGGGACGCTGCCGCACTATTGGGCGTTAGTCCGTCGACGTTTGATCGTTGGAGACGGGCGGATTCAGCTATTGTTGACCGCCCGCCGTTTAATCGTTCGCTTTAACTAGACAATTTGATGAGGGTAGTATTCTTACGCGGGCCCGCTCCTTCCCTCAGCATTTATCCAGTTCACGCCCTTAAACCAAATAGTGCCACCGCGTTGTCAATTCGTCTGCTTTTTGATGAGGGGCTATGAGTTGCAACGTCAATCGAAGGGAAATAGTCGTGAAACGAAATATTACTAAAAAGATGCCCATGATGGGTTTGCTTGTACTACTCATCTGTTCTCTGGGGTTCATTTCGGCCTGTTCACAGAATGATGCAAACGCTGCAAAGTCGAAATATGTCGACGATAAGGCGATGAATGTTATCGCCGCCGGGTTTGAGAGAAGGTCCGACGTCATTGAATCTAATGCAAACGATGATGATCCTCATTCAACCGAGAATATCCAGGAAGCTATTGAGGCCGAAATCAAGAACGACAAGGAACTCAAGAACGCTAGGTTTAAGGATTCCAAGATGCAACAGGACGTAATCACGTATCTGAATCTGCTTGATGACCAGCTTAAAGTGACCGAGGATTACTCGCAATCGTCTTCGGATTATTACGAAGAGTGGAATAAGGTCTACGATAAGCGGTCTGCGCAGCTCAAAAAGCTTGTTGATAATTACGGGTTGGAAGTCGGGGAGAAATACGAGGATGATTTCAACGACTTAATTAAGAATGGAAAGTCCGTAGCAGAGAAGACCCGCTACGAGGATGCCATCAACAGTTTGATTCAGGGAGCAAATTTCGAAAAATCGGATGACGGTTACGGTCTGTATACGTATACGGCGGTAGTTGAGAACACCTCTGGTATATCGTTCTCTAACGTCAGCCTGACACTTGCTCTCTATGATGCAGATGACATCAAAGCGGAGGAGACCTATGCGGACACTTCTTCGTGGGCGCCGGGTGAGAAAGTCAAGTTCGAGGCAATGTCCGATGTTGACGCCGCGCGCGTTGTCGCATCTGTTTCCAGCTACGATGTAAATAAATAAGTTCTGCACGGAAGGGGCGGGTTAATCGGCAATGAATGGTTGACCTGCCCGTTTTATGCCAATTATTGAACAACAAGTGCTGCGAACGAATGCGTATTATTTCGGATTGCAAACAGCTGCCCTCGTCTAAAGACATGCTGAAAACGACAATTAAGGCATGAGGTATAACCCACGGCAGTTTCTTAAATAACAGGGATTTTGAAAGGAATAGGGGATGGATGAGATAGAGGAAGGCATGGGGGCGCTGAAAGCGAAACTCGGGAGAATCCTGACAAAGCCCAAGGTATTCTTTGCGGGCCTGGCGCTTGGTGGAGTGATTGTGGCTGTACTTTTCATTACCATCTTTAATAACGGCAAAGCTGCGGGCGCGAAAGAAACGACCCCCAATACGCTTTCCCCGTCGGTCGTGTTTGAACGCATCGCTTCCCAGAACGAGATGGTTTCTGCATCGCAGAACTATGCGATTGTCGATAAGGTGACGGATACCAAGAGGTTTTTCGATTGGTTTGATATCCCGTTTACGGAAAACAGCTTTTGGTACCGCTATGTGGGAACCATTAAGGCGGGTGTGAATCTCGAGACGGCAGAGATACATACAAACAAGAAAAAGCTGACCATTACGATGGATGAGCCTTATGTAATCTCGAACACGCCGGATATGAATAAGTCGGGTGCTCTCGAGGAACGCAACAACATCCTCAATCCCATTGAGGTCAAAGACGTCACGGCGTTTGAAGCGCAGTGCAAGGAGCGGAGTGAAAGCGAGGCCATCAAGGATGGCAAGCTGCTCGAAGAGGCTCGAGTGAACGCCGAAGCAAATATCCGTGCGATGTTCAACTCGGCATTTGGCGATGAATATACGGTTGATTTCGACTATCGGAAATAGGAGGTCACTTTGGAGGATAAAGACGATCTAGCTGTTGTCGAAAGGGAGGAGCTGTCGCGACATAAGCAGAGTTTTGATATCCGTAAGGCCGCTGCTGGGTTGGTTGATGGCGCCGGAAGCGCGATGGCGGGCGCGGTTGCAACCGTACAGAAAGTTGCCGATGGTGCAATGCGTGCTGCAACTCCGATGGTCGATGACGCCTTGGCGGCTATTGCTGATGCGGCCGATGGTGCGGCAGGTGCTGCTGCGGATATTGGTGACGCCGTCAACGATTGGGCATACCAGCAACAGCTCAATAGGTACAGGCCTGTAACCAAAGAGGTCTATCAGAGCCCTTCATTCCATTTGCCGAACATGATTCGAATTGTTGACGGAAATGAGCGTCGGGACATCGATGTCTGTAGGGATGCTATTGGTTGGTTGGATACTGTTAAGGGCACGCAGATTTTCAATTTGTACCGCGAAGCAATTGGGGATAGCGAGCTGTCTTTCTACCCTAAACCATCTCTTTATTCCACATATTACATAGATGCTTTTGATCGGTCTCGCTTTGTTGATCTTGACTCCTATTTCGCAACCATGCAACAAGACAAGATGGCCGAGTTGAGACGGATTGCGTTCATGCTTGGCGCGAAGCGCTGCAAGTTGGAGGTGACGGAGTACGAGGAAACTCGGAGAGGCCACCAGGTTAAGGGAAATGCCAAAGCGGGAAAGAAGGGCTCGGCTCGAATCAACGGCTCTTTGAGCGATTTAACGAGAAATGAGAAGAAAATCCTGTTTACACAGGAATTCGAGGGAGACATGGTTCCACAGCGCCCTGAACTCCATTGGTATGCCCATGACTCTGACATTCTCTTGTTAATCGAAACGAGATGCGGTGGAGAGGATAAAAACAAGGCGAAGAGTTATCGGGTTGAATTGAAAAGCGAGACGACCATGACCATGTCAGTATCGCTTGCTATGGCTATCGATGAGGCATGCAGCAAGCTGAACATAAGGGCGAATTCGAGCCTGACAAGCCAAGCTAAGCGAGAACTTCGGCAGTCGTTTGTATTTGAAGTTGAATTCTGACGTGAATTGTTAGCAGCCAAATGCGGCAAAGGGACTGTCCCTTTGCCGCATTTGATGTCAAAACCATTTTGTCAAGGACTAGAGAGTTTGAAAGTCTACCATTTCTACCCCGTCTCCTAATGGCAGGTTTTACATGCCGGCAAAGCCTGTTTGGCGTAGGGCCTCGTAGAGGACGATGGCGGCGCTGTTGGAGAGGTTGAGGGCGCTGATGCGGTAGTCGTCGGGATTGACGAAGTTGCCGCAGATATCCTGCCGAAGGATGGCCTCGTGGCTGTCCTCGGTATGTCCCAGCGATTCCTCGTGGGCTTCCCATGCCTCGGCGTTATCGAGTGAGTCACAATCGCGCAGCATCGGGATGCGCTCGCAGCGCTCGGGCGCCGCGGCAAGCAGTGGCTCGGGAATGCCCGAGCTCTCGCTGCCAAAGACCAAGTAGTCGCCATCACGGTAGGTACTCTGCGCATAGGTACGGCGTGCCTTTTTGGTCAGCAGATGCAGGCGCTCGTCGGCGGGGGAGAGGTCGTTACGCGCAAGAAAATCCTCCCAGCCGGCATAAGTCGTCACGTCCAAGTTTTGCCAGTAGCCCAGTCCGGCGCGACGCACCGTCTTGTCGTCGAGTGAAAACCCCAGCGGCTCCACCAGATGCAGGCGGGCGCCGGTAACCACGCAGGTGCGGCCGATATTGCCCGTATTGGCCGGAATCTCGGGCGCATACAGCACAATGTTGAACATGAATCTCCTTGGCATAGAACGAAAAACCACCACGAAGGGGCGCCTTCGTGGTGGTTAGCGGTTACGTGGGCGGGCAAACGCTCGCTTCGATAAACCTAGGCGCGGTGCCAGTCGGTCAGGCAGGCATCGAGGGAGGCGATGAGCGCATCCTTGTCCATGTGACGGCCGATGATGCACAGGCTCGTCATGCGGTCGCCCGTCTCGTCGTCCCAAATCTGCATGATTTCGGGGTTCTCATCGATGATCTTCTGCTTCTCGCCCTCGGGCGCCGAGTCGACAAACAGGCCGTTCTCCGTCAGGCGCATCTGGTGGCCGGCCTGCTCAAACATGTAGCACATGTCCGGATCGCCGGTCTGCCACAACGGACCCTTGACGCGAATGACCTCGTCGGGCCACTCCTGCTCAACAAAATCGGTGAACTTCTGCAGGTCAAACGGCTTGCGGCGCGAGTACACAAAGGTCTCGATGTCGTACTCGAGCACCTCGGGGTCGTCGTGCTCCTCGGGATGCTCCATGGCCTCGATCCAGGCGGCGGAGTTGTAGGCGCGCATAAAGTCGAAGCGGTCGGTATCGAGCAGCTCCTCCATGGGGACCTCGCCGTTTTGGGCCTCGACAATTACGGCGTCTTTCTGCAGGCTGCGCACGATGGCCTTGAGCTCGGCGATCTGCTCAGGGCTCACGGTATCGGTCTTGTTAAGGATCAGCGTGGAGCAGAACTCGATCTGCTGGATAAGCAGGCTCTCGATGTCGTCCTCGTCGATATCCTCGGCCAGCAGGTCGCGACCGCCGTTGAACTCGTCGTACATGCGGGCGCAGTCGACCACGGCCACGATGTTGTCGAGCGCGAGCTTGGGCTCGCCGCCCACCTTGGCCTCGTCGCAGAAGCTCGAGATGGTGTAGGCGATGGGGATGGGCTCGCAAATGCCCGATGCCTCGATGATGATGTAGTCGAAGTTGCCCGAATCGGCGATGCCCTGCAGCTGGTTGGCCAGGTCATCCGAAAGCGTGCAGCAGATGCAGCCGTTGGTGAGCGGGATGAGGTCGTCGGTCTCGGAAAGGCCGCCGTCGGCGATGAGGCTGGCATCGACGTTGATCTCGCCGATATCGTTGACGATCACGGCGGCGCGGATGCCGCCGTCGTTAGCGAGGATGTGGTTGAGCAGCGTGGTCTTGCCGGCACCGAGGTATCCGGTAAGCATGATGATCTTCACGGGTTTGTTGGGCATGTGCCCTCCTTTGTTAGACATGGCTTACAGTTGAATCATATGCCAAACGACTGCTCTTATACCCACGCGCCGGCAAATAACACAGGCTACTCCCAGGCTCCCCATACATCGGGGCAATAACCGACGGTGGCCTTTTTGCCGTTGCGCACGATGGGCTCGGCTAGAACCTGCTGGTTCTCGAGCAGCTTGTCGAAGCGCTGGCTGGGGGTAAGGTGCTGGATGAGCGCGAGCGTCTCCTCGTCCTTGGCTTTGGGGTTGAGCAGCTTGTCGATGCCGCCGACCGCCTGCATCACGCTCGTGAGCTCGCCCTTGCTCATCTCCTTTTCCTTAAGGTCGATAAACTGCACCTTAATGCGGCGCTCCTTAAAATAACGCTGCGCCTTCTTGGTGTCGAAGGACTTTTTGGTGCCAAAAATCTGGATATTCATGCTCCGCCGTCCTACCTGATGAAGTTGGTCGTTGCGCGATCTGCCTCGGGTGCGTTGATGCCGGCGGCCTGTCCTGCCTCGATGCAGCGCAGAAGCCAGGCCATGTTTTTGCCGATGTTTCGCATGGTGGCAAGGCCCTCGGCATCCCCATCGGCGTCGCCGGGCACGCGGCCGAACACGTTGTTCCAGTATGTGGAGGCGACCACGGGCATCTGGTTGATGGTGAAGTACTTGTTGAGCACGTCGAAGGTCGTCGATGTACCGCCGCGACGGGCGACGGCGACGGCAGCGCCCGGCTTGTGTGCAAAGGCTTTGCCTCCGGCATAGAATGCGCGATCGAGGGCCGAAAGGATGCGGCCGCTGGGGTGCGCGTAGTAGACGGGCGAGCCAAAGACAAAGCCGTCGGCCTGTTCGGCGGCAGCGATCAGCTCGTTGACCACGTCGTCGTCAAAGGTGCAGCGTCCGCCAAGCTTGCCGCACTGACCGCAGCCGATGCAGTCGCGAATGGGCTTGGCGCCCAGCTGAAACACCTCGGTATCAATGCTTTCTGCATCAAGTTGCTCTGCGACCTCGGCGAGTGCGCGGGCGGTGTTGCCGTTTGCCTTGGGGCTGCCATTGACCAAAAGAACCTTCATCACAAACTCCCTCTGCTATCGGTGAATTCTGCTGAGAATTATCTCACGTTGTGTGCGATGACGTTGGCATGGTGCGGGCGATGATTATCCCGCAACGTTCTTAAG
>JAXIZX010000236.1:0-3829 GCA_036303765.1 Collinsella sp.
CAAAATCCCATTCCGCAGCCTCAGCAGACGACGTATATGCCTCGCACGGCGCAGCCTCGCTACGAGTCGCGCGAGCCGTATCGCGAGTACCCCAAGTCGATTCCGCAATATGGCGAGGACGAGGAGAGGAAGCCGTCGCGTTCGTCGAGCGTGATCAAGAAGATCCTCATCGTACTGGCGATCTTCTTTGCGCTGTCGATTGTGTTTGCCATCGTGTCGGGCATGCTCAACAAGCGGGGGAGTTCAACGGCCGATGCCACTGCCGAGCAAACCGAGTCCGCCTCGTCTAGCACCGTCGATCTGAGCGATATCCCGGGGCAGTACTGGTCCAACGCCAAGAAGATCCTCAAGTCGCGCGGCGCCGATCTTTCGAATGCCGTGGTCCTGACTGATGATGGCTCAACGCCCGTCGTCGATGCCAACTGGGTCGTTACTTCTGCCTACTATAACGACAGCGGCAACCTTGAAATTCAGCTCACGCACAAGAACGGCTTGGGCAACTCGTCCGACGGACAAAGCGGTACCGACAGCTCGAGCTCCAACACGCTGGAGGACTTGAGCAACAAGGCACAGGAGTTGGGAGACAAGGCGCAAGAGCTGGGCGATACGGCCCAGAACCTGGGCGATACCGCGCAGAACTTGGGCGGCATGGCGACGGATGCCTGGAACGCCCTGCAAAACGGCATCTCGGGCGCGCAGGGAAACTAGCGGACGAGCGGAGCGGGGCTACAGCTGCTCGGCCGGACGCTCGGGCGAGCTAAAGCCCGAATCAAACGTGACGACGCATGAGACGTCGGGCCGGCGCTCGTGCACGATGCGCGTGACGAGCTCCAGCAGCTCCTCGTCGGATATGTCAAAGCCGTCGGGACGCACCAGGTCAAACGAAACGAACCCGTCGTGCTCGTGCAGGTCGTGGATGGAGAGCGCGGGATCGATCTGCATGACGCCGCGCTTGACCCAGCCGCGCAGGTCGTCGCCGGTTGTCGCGATGGGGTCGCAGTGCAGCGTGATCCCAATGCCCATCTGGCGCTTGATGTCGTGCTCGATGGTGTCCAGGATCTCGTGGTGCTCAAACGCGTCGCCCTCGCCGGGCATCTCCACGTGGGCGCTGGCAAACTGACGACCGGGGCCGTAGTCGTGCACCATCAGGTCGTGTGTGCCCAAGACCTGCGGATAGGACATGATCTTGTCGCGGATTGCCTGGACGAGCTTGGGGTCGGGCGCTTGCCCCAGCAACGGGCTGATGGCGTTGCGCACTAGGCCCATGCCGCTGATGCAGATGAAGATGCCCACACCCAGGCCTGCCCAGCCATCGAGGTCAAAGCCGGTCGTCTGCGAAATAAGCGCCGCCACCAAGACCGAGCCCGAGGTGATGACGTCGTTTTTGGAGTCCTGTGCTGTGGCGATGAGCGTCTCCGAGTCGATGCGATCGCCCAGCGTGCGGTTGAACGCTGCCATCCAGAGCTTAACGAGCATGGACAAGACGAGGGCGGCTAAGGAGAGCACCGAATATGCAGTGGGGGAAGGCTTGATGATCTTAGTGACCGACTCGATGATCAGATTGATGCCGACGGCGCAAACCAGGACGGCGACGAACAGGCCGGCGAGGTACTCATAGCGACCGTGGCCATAGGGGTGGCCTTCGTCTGCCGGGCGGCTGGCAAGGCGGAACCCGAGCAGGCTCACGATGTTGCTCGAGGCATCGGAGAGGTTGTTGAAAGCGTCGGCGATGAGGGAGACGGAGCCGGCGAGCAGGCCCGCGATGCCCTTGGCCAGGCACAGGGTGATGTTGAGGCCAATGCAGACGAGGCCTGCGGAAAAGCCCGCGTTGGTGCGGCAAGATGCATCGACCGGCTCGCTCTCGCTGCCGGGAACAAGCGTATGTACCAGCCGATTTACAAATAGCATAGCGGTCGTCCTCACAATCATGTTTAAGGGGATAGTGTAGCTCGCGCGGGGGCGCCGTGCACCGATGCTCAGAAAATGCAGCAATAGTCTGCCGGTGCTAACGAGCGAGCCTTCTCGTCTGCCTGGGTGGTCCATTTTGGGCCACATGGGTATGGGCATGTGCCTGTTTGCTCGACATACTTAATGTCGACAGCCCCTGTGCAAAGGAGGACGTTTCCATGGACGAGATGTTTGCCATTAAATGTCAAAACTGCGGCGGCCCTATGTACTCGCACCAAGCTAAGCGCAGCTTTGAGTGCGCCTATTGCGGTGCGATCATTCCGTGGCAGGCGGACGCCGGAGAGCCCAAGAGCGCTTTGGGCATTCGCCATACGCCGTTGACGGTGGTGGATGGACTGCTCAAGCTCACGCATGTGTCGCAACTCGAGCGCCCGGAGGACCCGGACTGGTATTTCTTCAATTCGCACTGGCGCAATCAGTCGGTCCTGGAACATCTGCTGTGGGAGGATCGCGGCACGGCGCAGGAGTTCCAAGAGGCCACGCATGTGAGTATTCCTTGTCCCTTCTGTGGTGCGTCCTTTGAGGGCGAGTCAACGCAGCGTGTGTTTGAGTGCCCGTCCTGCGGCAATAAGATCGGCATTGCCGACCTGCTCAAGCCGGGGACGTTTAGCAAGCGCCTGACCATGGGCGTTGGTGCGGAGTATGTGCCCGAGCAGGGTATTCCCTGCGAAATCTCGCCGCAGCAGGCACGTGCCAACGCGCTGCAGCTGGTGCGCCAGTATCCGGATGCCTTTGCCGGGCACGACGTGGAAGACGCGATCCAAAACGACATGATGCTCTTCTATTTCCCCATGGCGCTGGCGGACTTGCGCATGATGGCGAGCTTCCCAGGCAAGGGCCTGAGCAAGGAGACCTTGGTATACTACGAGGTGCTCGACTGGGCATACCCCAGGGCAAACTACCTGGACGTTCGCCTCATGGGCATTTTGGAGCCGTGGGACTTTGCCAAGGTCGGTCCGTTCGATCCCGCCATGCAGGAAGGCGACTTCCGCGTCGTCTCTGTCGATGCGTCTACCAAGGACCAGGTGGTCATTGATAAGTTGGCGCTCGACGTTGCGGGCAACGACGCCGAGGCTGTACTGGGGCTTAATAAAAAGAGCATTCGCATGTGGGCGCGCAAGGCCCGCAAACATAAGGACGGCCTGGTGATGGTGCCGGTCTACTTTGTCGATCGTCCGGCGACAGACGGCCGCGATGGCGAGCAGGTGCGCATTGCCGTAAACGGCCAGACGGGCCGCGCGGCCGCGGTGGTGTTTAGCGACAAGCGCGAAACGCATATCGTGGCGCCACTCAACCCGAGCCTGCATCTGTCCGGCGAGAGCACCGTGCACGCCACGCCCGTCGAGGTCAAATACGTTAAATCGCCGTTCCTATACCAGATCGTGCGCTGTGGAGACGGCGAGCAACCGCGTCAGGTCGCAGCCGCCGTCGAGGGTTCCTACCGAGAAGAAAAGCCCAAACGCAAGGGCTTGTTCGCTGCGATCTTTGGGAAGTAGGGGAGCGGTGCCGGTTGGCACCGTAACGTGATGGCCGGGGGTATGGGGCGGCTCTCAGGAGTGCGGGCTGCCGTCTGATTGTCTGATTGTTTGAGGGTGCCAGATGTAAATAAACAGTGGAGCGGCTGCAAAAGAGCTGCCTCACTGGGTAAAATCAGGTTGTGCCGCGGAACCCGCTCCTCAGCGCTTAAACTTCGGAGACGCGGGCAACGCAGGTATTATCGTCTAGGGCCGGCTGCAACCGGCCCTTTTCTAATATGAGAAAGCCATTGTCAATAGGCATGTTCGTTCGAGCCCGGTTTGAAACCGGGCTTTTTCGTTTCCCGTCGGGAGAGCCCGCGCACGCTGCATGGCTTAGTCGACGC
>JAXIZX010000237.1:0-2190 GCA_036303765.1 Collinsella sp.
CGCAGGCATCGTGTGCTAGGCGCGCCTCAAAGCGCATGCCCTCGGACAACAGCTGGTAGGCAGGGACCTGCGAAGCGGCATCGCCCAAGCAAGCGCGCAAGGTACGCTCCCCCGTCTTGCCAAAATCGAGCGCATGGCGGGCGCTCGGGTTCGTGGCCATCAGTACGTCCTTGCGGGCAGTCTGAGACCATTGAACGGCATTGACGAGCGCGACCTCCTCGCACGCGAGAATCTCGGGGACGGTCTCAGTAAACTGATTCCAGCGGGACTTGCTGCTCGAAAGCATGGTGCCAACAAGTACCACATAGCCGAGCTTGAGGTCCTCGGGGTCCGCCTCGCGAACAAGGTCGAGGTCACACACGACCAAGCCCGGTTCGGGACGGAACGCGATAGCGGGAAGCGCATTGGCCAACGAGGCGACGAGCGGCTTCATGGTCGTCGCGACCGTGAGCATGGCGTCGAAGGTCGTCGGCAGCAGCGCGCACTCGGTTCGGCCACACCACTGGTTGGCGCACCAGCCAACAACCGAACAGGTTGCGGCATCGCCAACAGCGACAACCAGATCGTCGCAGGTGATGCGGTTGGCAGACAGGGCGCCAAAGATAGCATCGGCGTCGGCCAGCGTGGCACCAGCAGGCGAAACCTCGAGGACGAGCAGCGACACGGCAAAACCGGCGTCGACCAGCGCATGCTCGACGACCTCACCAAAACGCTCGGATGTGGCGTCGTTCCAAACCACCATCGCGCGCTTAGGCTTGCCCACGGCCGAGGCAAACATGCGCGGCAGCTCATCGAACGCGCCCAATCCGACGCGGACATCGACACTGCGGTTTTGGAAATTGATCAGTTGACGGCGAATCATAGCAGTCCACGCTCCAAAAGCATCTCGGCACAAAGGTAGGAAACGTCCTCGAAGGACTTGTTGCGAATATCAAGGGTAATATCGGCGGCCTGGCGATACAGCGGACGACGATGCTCAAACAGGCGCGCGGCATGCTCGGGCGAACGGAAATCGGGGCGCGTGTCGGACCGACGAATCTGGCGAATCGAATCCTCGAAGTCGCCCTCGAGGTACACGCACGTACCCATTTCGTGCATCAGCTCAATATTCACCGGCGTCTCGACGATACCGCCCCCGCACGAAACCAACAGGCTGCGCTCGCTTTGGAGCGAACGGAGCGCCGAGGTCTCGAGCTCGCGAAAACGATCCTCGCCCTCGGTCTCAAAAATCTCGGTTACCGACTTGCCGCAACGGCGCACGACTAGGCGGTCGGTATCGATAAAACGCCGCTTGAACATAGTGCCGACGTTGCGCGCAAGCGTCGATTTGCCCGCGCCCAAAAAGCCGATAAAGAAGATATGGTCGCAGCCGTGTTTGATGTGCTGAGACATGGCGAAACCTATTCCTCGCAGGGAAGGTCGCGCAGGGCCCGGCGCTCAAAGATACGGAAGATCTGCGTGTACCACAGGTCCTGGGTTGCCTGCGGCTTAACCAGGATAGTATCGACGCCGGCAAAATTGCCGCTCCACACGTCCGTGTAGAGCTGATCACCGATCAGCACCGCCTCGTCGGCCGTGGCGCCGAGGCGCTTAAGACCCGCCTTGAGGGCAAACGGCGCCGGCTTCATGGCGTGGCTGATGGCCTCGAGTCCCAGCTCGCGTGCAGAGCTCATGACCTGGTCGCGATGCCAGTTGTTGGACACCATGCACAGCTTAAAGCCTTTGGCGCGGGCGGCATCGAGCCAAGCGGAAACCGCGGCGGGAACCTGCTCGGTGTCGCGCGGCACCAGGGTGTTATCGCGATCGAGCAGAATGGCGCGTTTGCCGTCGGCCCACAGGGCATCAAGGTCGATGCGATCGACCGAGGCAACGTATCGTTTGGGGCTAAAAATCCTCATGCTAATTCCAAGACTGTTGATGCTCTTCGTAGGTTTGCGAGAAGTACTCCTCGTCCTGCGTAATGTAGAAATACAGGTCATCGGAGTCGGTCGGCTCAAGCGTGGCCTTGAGTGCCTCGAGCGACGGAGAGCAGATGGGCGTGGGCGGCAGGCCCTCATGCTTATAGGTGTTATACGGGCTATCGCTCTGCAGGTCGTCGGCGGTAACCTCGCCACCGGTGACATACATCATGGTCGCATCGCTGTTGAGATAGCGCAGACCGTCGAGCTTGCCGGCAAGGCGGTTGTAGAA
>JAXIZX010000238.1:0-1618 GCA_036303765.1 Collinsella sp.
CGATAGCGGAGCCGTCAAAGCCAATACCCTCCTCAAAAGCGACCTCGAGGTCCTCGGGGCTAATGGCAAAGTTCTTGAGGCGGCCGAGAATGTCGACAAACCACAGACGCACAAAGCGGATGTCACGCTGCTCTACGGAGCGGAGTACGTAATCGATGTTCTGCTGGTTCATGTCGCTCCCCTTTCTTTCGGGCGGGTTTCGACTGGTCTATATCGCAGATACTATCGCAGAAAAATGTTTCCGCAGGGTTAAAGCGTATCAAGCGCTCAAAAAACGTGTGTGAACAGGCGGTCACGAACGAATGATTAGCGCGAGGTCGAGGCGCGGTGTTCGATGTGGCCGGGGATCTCGATGCGCTTGGGGGCGAGCTTTGCGGCATCGCCCACCGTAGTGGTAACGACGTCGATACGCTCGGACAGGCGCTCGACTACGCGCTCGGCAATAGTGAGGGTGTCCTGCGCGGCCGTGGTCACGCCGCCAAAGAGCACGTGGTTCCAGGGGTAATCGTCAAACGTCGAGATCTTAAGACCGGCCGGCAACGAGGGTCCCAACTGTGCCAGTGCCTCGGTCAGGCGTAGGAAGACCAGGCCGTTGACAGCGATAAGGCCGAGTCTTTTGCCCGCATAGCCGCGGATGGTCTCGTCCAAGCGGCCAACGCCAGTGGCACCGCCATCGGCCAAGGTGACAACCTCGCCGGCAAGGCCGCGTCGCGACAGCTCGTCGGTAAAGGCCTCGGCGCGCTCGCGACGCACGGGGCTGTCGTCGCTCGCCTCGGTGAGCAGGCACAGGCGCTCGCTGCCCGCAGCAGCCAAGGCGTCTACCAAACCAGCGACCAGCTCACGGTTGTTAGATGTCACCAAATCGATGCCGCCGTCGGCAACATCGCGGTCGAGCAGCACAACGGGCAGGCGCCCCGCTGCCGCGGCGATTGCCTCGTCGTTGCCTCCACAGGTGTTGACGACCAGGCCGTCCGCGCCGGCATCGATAAGTCTGGTGAGCGACTCTGCTTCCTTAGCGGGATCGTTGCCGCTAATGGCCGTCATAAGCGAGCAGCCGCGCGAGGCGGCGCTAGCGGAAAGGCCCTCGAGCATGGCGCTGGAGAACGGGTTGGCGATGTCGGCCAAGATCACGCCGATGAGGTTGGTGCGTGAGCTGCGCAGATTGCGCGCGGCGGCACGTGGGCGATAGCCGGTGCGCTCGATAACCGCCGCAATGCGAGCACGGGTTTCCTCGGTCATCTGCCCGGGGCGGTTGTTGAGATAGCGCGAGACCGTGGCCGGACTCACGCCCGCCTCGGCGGCAATGTCCTTGATTCTCATCTGCGCCATAGCGCACCCCGTTTCCCAATGTCGGCAGCCTGAGCCATTTTAGGCATTTTTAAAAATCTCGGTTGCAAAACGCTGTAGGTGAGCAGCGTCGTTTTTGCGTCTCGAGCAGATGCGATGATGGGCTAGTTATTCGAGTCTTTAGGCAGCTCAAAATAGTCGGGATGTAAGGCGATAACCGGGCCCTGCTCCTCGGGCATCAGGTGCAAGTGCGTCTCTGCCAGATAACTCGCCGCATCGGTATCGCCCCTCTTAATGGCCTCGAGAATCCGGCGATGCTGCCGACGAATCG
>JAXIZX010000239.1:0-15530 GCA_036303765.1 Collinsella sp.
AAGGGCCGAGCATTTTGTTCGGCCCCTCTGTTCCGACTGGATGAGGTTAAGGTTGGCGATGAATATGCTCAAAATCTCGAAGGCGATCTTTAGGTCGCTTCTCTCCTCCAGGTCGCTCTGTGTTGTCGTTGTTGCGTTGATGGTTCTTTGTGCTCTGCCCGTCTTCAGGAGCGCGGCTGGCATCGACGGACGGGTCGAATACCTCGAGTCGGGAATAACCCGTGTTGAGCAGGAATTGTCAGCATCCTATGCGGATGCGCTTGTGAATGCGGGGGAGGACGGTGTCTATACCTCTTCATCAAGCATGCCCGCGCTTCTGTACCCTCTTGCCGCGGGACGTCTTATCTTGGCACCGCTCTCTCCCCTACTTCCGTTTCTGCAGATATCGGATGGAGAGTACACCTATTATGACGGATCGAAGGAGTACTTGCTATGGGTCGCAACGGCCGTTGCCGTCTCGTTCCTTGCCGCGCGTCTTAACAAACGTGAAAAGCTCATCATCCAGGCACCGATGGGCGAGCTGGGTAGACTTGTTGCATCGAGCGTATGGGCGAGTGTTTTTGCAATGCTTGCCGTCCTCGCCATCAATCTTCCAGGGATAATCGCCGCGCTTGTGAAGAATGGCCCGGGCTCGCCGTTCTATCCGATAGGCTACATTCAATATGCGACTCCGGTTATCAAACCGGCTTGGCTGGTGTTCGCGCAGACGGCCATCTTGCAATTCTTGGTGGCAGCGTTCATCTCGCTTGTCGTTCACCTTGCCGTGAAGACTGCCAATAACCCTACGCTTGGAATCGTGTTCGTATGTGCCCTGATGGGGGTGACGATGGTTCCCGGGTATTACGGAAGATCCATCGCTTTACGTGAGTTCGCCCTGTTAAATCCCCTTACGTATGCGAACACTGAGTTGACCGTCGGCGCCTATAGCCCGTACCCGACAACGCAGATAGTGAATCTGCCTGGACTTTGCTTCGAGCGTGGCGCGATTACCCTCGTATGCGCAATCGGGATCGAGGTGCTGGCAATTAGCCTGCTTTGCGTTGCTGGAAAGAGCGGCTGCGCGCGCCCGATGTCCCCGATTTGTCTTGAGAGAGGTTCCTTCACCGCATCGAGAACGACAGCCCGTTCGAGCGCTTGTGCCTCCGCCGTTGCATACGTAAGAACGATGGGGAAGCTGCTCCTGCATTCTCCTGCCCTCGCCGTATGCGCGATTGCAATGTCGACGGCGATGCTGGCCCCGGCTCTGGTCGAGGTGTTTCCTGACGCTGGTGACGTTTCCGCTGTTCGGTATAGGGATGGGGAGCTCCGTTCAATAGATCGGTATCTAGAGCAGGACGCTGCGAATATGGACGTCGAGGGCAAAGCGGCCCTGGAAGGCATGCGAGATGCTCTTTCGGGTTTCGTGTACGCGCCCACGCCTGCGGAGGGGTTTCGAAGCCTTGCGACGTACGAGCGCGCTCGAGGCGAGCTGGGCGCGGCAGATGCGACCCTCCTGCAATCGATCGGAATCGAGCCGGAGACTCCTTCTCGTGCGGAGGCGCGCGCCCTTCTGCTCGAGTCGATCGCGAGCTTGCCGGACCCCAAGGTTTACGAGTTAAGTACGAAGATGCCCCCATTAATCCTCCTTTCCTATCTCCAGGCAGCGCTTCCCTCCTTATTTTTGCTGTTGCCCGTGGTTGTCACATCGCTTGCGTGCACCCACCTGCAGTGTCGTTCCCTTCTGGTTCTCCAGATCCCCGCAACAGCGCATGTGCGTTTTCTGACGGCTGTTGCGCTGTCTCTCCTGCTTGGCTTGGCGCTGCTTTTGGTGTCGATGGTTCCCGCTGCGGTTGTGTCCTTGATTAAGAACGGTGCGGGTGGATCGGAGTATCCCGTCGCTCTCATTCGGGCGGGAGCTTCGACAACGTCCATGGTGGGGGAGGCGGTGTTGTGCAGTATTCCGTTGCTGGTCATGGCATACGGCGTGATTTCCGTCGTCGCTGCGTTGACAGCAGCGATTAGCCGCAACCCCGTTGTCACCGGAGTGGTTTGCGCGGTTCTCCTGGTGTTGGGTTCGTTGAGCGCTCATGTTGAAAGCGCGGGCATGGGCGTCGCGCTGCTGGCTCCATTCGCCTCGTTTGATCCCGCTTCCCAGGTGGGGACGATTGGGTTCCTTGGGCGAGGGACGAACGCGATGCCTTTTGGAGAGGTCGTCGGCGCATCGGGCGCTCTGCTGGTGGTCTTGGGCGCCGTATCTCCGTTGATGGTGCGCCTGAGTGTTCCAAAGATCGAAAGGGGATGATCTCGATGATTGGCCTTCAAACGCTGACGATCTCTTATGGAAAGAAGGTGCTCGTAGATTCGGTGGACGCTGAGTTTGCCCCGGGTACGGTCTACGGTCTCGTCGCTCCGAACGGGCATGGAAAGACGACGTTGCTACGTGCGATGGCAGGTTTGCCGGGTCCTCGCGTGGACGGGAGCATCGTTCTGGATGAGGTGCAGGGTACGGGTGCGAGAGAGGTCCGTTCTATGATCTTCTATGCACCTGGTGAGGGGACGCTGCTGTATCCCGGATTGCGTGCGGAAGATCACCTCAAGATGGTTTGCGATATGTGGCCGCATGCTCGCGATATCGAAGAGATAGTGGAACAAACGCAGATAGGCGAGTTCGCGAAGATGAGGATCCGCACTCTGAGCCAGGGCATGAAGCAGCAGCTTACCCTGGCGATTGCGTATGCGACGGGTGCGCGGTACCTTCTATTAGATGAGCCCATGAACGCGCTCGACCCCAGCAGGGTGGACTTGCATTCCGAGATTCTCAGGAAGCTGGCCGATTCTGGTACGTGCATCATCATGTCATCCCACATCTTGGATTCGGTCGATAGACTGTGCGATGAGATTCTGTTTTTGAAGGATGGGAGGCTCATTAGAAGCATTCCGCAAGATGATGCTGCGCCGAAGTCTCCTGGATCCCATTTCGCAAAGCCTGCCGGACGCGCCGAGGGTGCGCTAAGCACGTATCGGCGACTCTACGAAAAGGGCGGGTAGAAATGCAAGTTAATAATCTATGTGGTCGATATGCCGTTAAACCCGCATATCGATACCGCTCAGCCATTCGCCTCGCCCCCGTCGCACGTATCTTCATCCGGTCTGTTACTTTTAATCTAACGATTCTTTGAGGAATGCAGGTGCTTCTGAATGTACTGTCGACTTCTTCTCAAACTAATCCTAAGAGACAAGGCCGTATGGATTTCCACGCTCGTTCTTGCTGCAGCCTTTTCCGTCCCCATTGCGTTCAATTCACCCATCTACGGCCCCTTCTTTATGAAGCAGGGCATGCAGGGCTTTGTCGACGCATTCAATACGCGCGCGCCCCAGGCCAGCGGCACAGACCTATCGCCAGAGCAGCAAGATGACGCTGAGCTTGCAAGATACGCGAACGCCGCCCTCGCCGCTCAAACCGACGCCGCCTTTCTCGACTCTGCCGAGAGCTACTACGCGCTCATGGACGAGGGCTTCCAATCCGGGTCCATCGTGGGGGACCAGGAGACCAATGACGCAGAGCTCGCATATTGCCGCGCTCTGAGCAGCTCCGGCATCGCGGATATCCCGGCCTCCGCAAACGACCTGCCGTTCCTCTCCTTCCTGCCCTACGCCATTGCCCAGGCGCCGTCCTTCCTTCCCTTCATCCCCTTCCTTCTCTCGTCGATACTCGTGCTCGGCGCCACAAGGCCCGGGACCCTGGCGGCAAAGGCGCCCGTGCCCAAATTCCGGCGCCTTATCCAAACCGTGTTTTCGATAATCGGCGCGGGGACCGCGATGCTCCTCGCCGGCCTTGCGCCCGGGAGTATTTACGCCTTGGCCCTAAACGGCTTCGGGCAGATCGGGTACCCGATCGCCTTCTTCCATAACGGCGCGCTCACTACCACGACCGCGGGAAACGTCTTCACGACCATACTTCTCGCGCTGCTCGCGGGCGGAACCTTGATATCCGTTTGCTCCGTCGTCCTATCGACCGCAACGAGGCGCGTCCTCGCGGGCCCCCTTACCTCCGCGTTGCTTGTCGCGGCCCCGGCATTCCCGTTATTGTCCGATTCGGCACTGGGGCATAATGCCGCGCTCGAGCTCCTGCCGCTGGCCGTGTTCTCGCCTATCGAGGCAACGGGTTACGTAGGATGCTTCCCGACAGAATTCATTGGCTCCGGTTCGGGCGGCGCATCGATGCTTGCCGTGGCCCTGGTATACGTCGCGGTCCTTTTCGCGGTCGGCGCCGTTGCGACACGTTCGCCCAAACAGGCTGGACCCGCTAAAAAGCACCATGGGCTTGAGCTCCTGGACGCGAGCGTGGGATACGGGAGCACGACGATACTTTCGATCGGATCGCTTTCCTTGGGCCCGGGAACGGCGGCGGGGCTCGTCGCTCCCAACGGCTCGGGGAAAACCACCCTTCTTGAAGCGCTGTCGGGCCAATTTCCCACCCGCATCCGCTCGGGAAGCCTGTTGGCAGACGGAATCTACCAACGTCGATCAGCCGAATTCGCAGAACTCGTCTACCTGAGCTCTTCGGGCGGCGCGGATCTCTACCCCACGCTATCGGCCCGCGAGCACCTCTCTTTCGTTAGGGAGGCGTGGAAATCGGCCGCCGACATCGACTCGCTCTGCAACTCCCTCGGAATCTCCCCATATCTCGACAAGCCGACCCGTAAACTCTCGACAGGAATGAAGCAGCAGGTAAAGCTTGCCATGGCGATAGCGACCGATTGCCCGTACCTCATCCTCGATGAACCGCTGAACGGCCTCGATCCGGGAAAACGGAAAACCTCCTGCGACGCGATGCGCAGCGAGGTGGAGCGGGGACGCAGCGTGCTCATCTCAAGCCATCTGCTCGACGACCTGGCAGACCTCACCGACTCGTTCTACTTCATCGAGGCCGGCACGCTCGTGGAAAAGACCGAGTCGTCCTCGCAGACGCTCAAGCAGGAATACCTCGATACATACGAGGGAGGTGAATGACATGAAACTATTTGAACAGCTGAAGTCCAATGCGTCGCGCATGGCTGTCTACGCCATCCTCGTGGCAACGGCTTTATGCGGAATCGCGGCACCCGTCTATGCGCTCAACGGAGAGAAAGGCGATGTCGAACCCGCGTACATGGCTTCGACGGTTAAAGACCGGTACAAAGCCTTCTCTGGAGACACGTTTTACGTAGCAGAGTACGACACGACCTACCGTCAGCTTCGCTACAACAAGAGATACGAATATCTAGGCCCAGAAGTAATCAGCTATACATCGGGTTGGTACCGCTCCAGCTATGGACACATAACCCAGTTCAAGTGTAACTACCGTGTGTACAACTAAAGCAACCCGGCCGGGACGAGGGGTGACGCAAAAGCGTCGCCCCCGTTTTTAACCATGTCAACTGAACCTAGTTCAGTTTGGTTGATTTCCGATCTCAGCCGAACACATTGAGCGGAAAGGCCGTTCCCGCAGTCAGTCGAACGTCCCCGGGGCCCTTCTCAGGCCCCGGGGACGGCATTTTCCCAGTTGAAGGAACGGTGGAGATGTGTTTCGATGGGTCAGATTCGTGTCGTTCCGAAAAGACCGTGAACCTTTTGTGGGACACGCGGCGCCGTGGTACCATAGCCGAGTTTGTTGTCTTGGTCGGAAACCAAGACGCCTTATGCGCTGATCGGTAACCAGCGCCTGACCAATAAGGAGTCCTACCATGAAGCAGGGTATCCATCCCCAGTATGTCGAGTGCACGGTGACGTGCTCCTGCGGCAACACCTTCAAGACGCACGCTACCGTGTCCGAGATGAAGGTCGAGCTTTGCAACGAGTGCCACCCGTTCTACACCGGCCAGCAGAAGTTCGTCGACACCGGTGGACGCGTCCAGCGCTTCGCCGACAAGTTCGGTGGCGCCGCTGCCGCCCAGCTCAAGAAGGCCGAGGAGGCCAAGGCCGCCAAGGCCGCCAAGGCTGCTGAGGCCGAGGCCGCTCGCAAGGCCGCCGCTGAGGCTAAGGCTGCCGAGAAGGCTAAGCGTGCTGCTAAGTTTGCCGAGGAGGCTGCCAAGCAGGCCGCCGAGGCTCCCGCAGAGGCTCCCGTCGAGGAGGCCGCTGCCGAGGCCGAGACCACCGAGGCTGCTGAGTAAATAGCTCGCCGCGGAATCGCTCGCATTCATGGCATAAGGGCCGTGCATCCATTTGGGTGCGCAGCCCTTTTTCTTTTTAAATTAGTGCAAACTAACCTGTCCCCATGGCACCACATGGCAGAGAGGCAGCGTTTGCCCAGATAAACCTGCCAAAATTAACCTGTCCCATTGTGGCAGGTTGGTCGTAGTTATTACGTGGCGGTCGAGGTCGACCGTATGGGGCGCGCCTTGTTTGGCTAAAGTACAATTATCTGTGTTTAACTCGCCCGCAGCTGCACGGCGTGGGCGATGGCCAAAAAGGAAAACCACATGGGATTCATGTCAAAGCTGCTGTCCTTTGGATCCGATAAGGACCTTAAGCGCTACTACAAGATCGTCGACCAGATCAACGGTCTTGAGCCCCAGTTTGAGAAGATGACCGAGGAGGAGCTCCGCGCCCAGACCGATAAGTTTCGCGAGCGTTACGCCAACGGCGAGTCGCTCGACGACATGCTTCCCGAGGCCTTTGCTACCGTGCGTGAGGCTTCCAAGCGCACCATGGGTATGCGCCACTTTGACGTGCAGCTCATTGGCGCCATGGCACTGCACGAGGGCCACATCGCCGAGATGAAGACCGGCGAAGGTAAGACCCTCGTCTCCACGTTGGCCGGCTATCTCAACGCTATTGCCGGCAAGGGCGTGCACGTCGTTACTGTCAACGATTACCTTGCCAAGCGCGACTCCGAGTGGATGGGCCGCATCTATAAGTACCTGGGCATGACCGTCGGTCTGCTCCAGAACAACATGCCGCTCGAGCTCAAGCGCCCGGCCTACCAGGCAGACGTCACCTACGGCACCAACTCCGAGTTCGGCTTTGATTACCTGCGCGACAACATGGTTACCCGTCCCGAGCAGCGCGTGCAGCGCGGTCACAACTACGCCATCGTCGACGAGGTTGACTCCATCCTGATCGATGAGGCCCGCACCCCGCTGATCATCTCGGGCGCTGGCACCAAGTCCGCCAGTACCTACAAGGACTTCGCGCGTGCCGTGCGTGGCCTTGAGCGCGGCGAGGACGTGTCGCACGACATGCTCACCGCCACCGAGGACGTGGAGCCCACGGGCGACTACGTCATGGACGAGGCCAAGCACACCATTGCCGCCACCGAGCGCGGCCTTAAGAAAATCGAGCGCCGCCTGGGTATCGATGACATCTATGCCGATCTCTCCGGCCAGTTGGTCAACCACCTGCAGCAGGCGCTGAAGGCCCAGTACATGTTCCACCGCGATAAGCAGTACGTGGTCACCAACGGCGAGGTCAAGATCGTCGACGAGTTCACCGGCCGCATTATGGAAGGCCGCCGCTATTCTGAGGGCCTGCACCAGGCCATCGAGGCCAAAGAGGGCGTGCTCGTACGCGAGGAGAACCAGACACTCGCCACCATCACCCTGCAGAACTACTTCCGTCTGTATGACAAGCTCTCCGGCATGACCGGCACGGCACTTACCGAGGATGCCGAGTTCCGCGAGATCTACAAGCTGCCCGTCGAAGTCATCCCTTCCAACAAGCCCGTGCAGCGCGTGGATCACGAGGACCTGGTGTACCGCACCATTCAGGCCAAGTACAACGCCGTCGCCGACGATGTCGAGCGACGTCACGCCAAGGGCCAGCCGGTCCTGGTGGGCACCGTCTCCATCGAGAGTTCCGAGAAGCTGTCCGCCGCCCTTACCAAGCGCGGCATCGCACACGAGGTCCTCAACGCCAAGCACCATGAGCGCGAGGCCCACATCGTGGCCCAGGCCGGACGCTACGGCGCCGTGACCATCGCCACCAACATGGCCGGTCGTGGTACCGACATCCTGCTGGGCGGCAATCCCGACGAGCTGGTGCGCGAGCGCCTGGAGTACGAGGGCCTGACCATGGAGGACGTGACGCCCGAGCAGCTCGAGCAGTTTAACGCCGAGGCCAAGGAGACTTGCAAGGCCGAGCGCGAGCGCGTGCTTGCCGCCGGCGGCCTGACCGTCATCGGCACCGAGCGCCACGAGTCCCGCCGTATCGACAACCAGCTGCGCGGCCGCTCCGGCCGTCAGGGCGATCCGGGCGAGACCCAGTTCTACCTGTCGCTCGAGGACGACCTCATGCGCCTGTTCGGCGGCGACAAGATGGACCGCGTCTCCAAGATGATGGTCACGGCCGACATGGGCGACGACATGCCCATCCAGCACAAGATCATCTCCAAGGCCGTCGAGAGCGCCCAGCACAAGGTCGAGAGCATCAACTTCTCCATGCGTAAGAGCGTCCTTGAGTACGACGACGTTATGAACAAACAGCGCCAGGTGATTTACGCCGAGCGCAACAAGATTCTGGACGGCAAGGACCTGACCGACCACATCACCGAGGTCATGCACGACACCGTGTACCGCTGCGTGCAGGAGTTCTGCACCAAGGACAGCCACGAGGGCGAGCGCGATCTGGAGGGCCTGCGCAAGTGGGTTGTGGAGCTCACCGGCCACATCGATACGCCGAAGTTCCCCGACGAGGATTATGAGGCCCTGGCTGCCGATGTCCTGGCTTACGTAGAGAAGTGCTACAACATGAAGGCCGAGCGCTTGGGCGAGGACCTGATGCGCGAACTCAACACCCAGGTCATGCTGCGCGTCATCGATACCCGCTGGATGAACTACCTGCAGGAGATGGACTACCTCAAGACCGGTATCGGCCTGCGCGGCTTTGGCCAGCGCGACCCGTTGGTCGAGTACAAGACCGAGGCCTACGGCGCGTTCCAGATGCTCGTCGACACCATGTACGAGGACTACCTGCGCACCGTCCTGCGCATCGAGATCAAGGCTGCCCCGCGTGCCGTGGAGCACAAGGAGGAGCCCGCGCTCGAGGGTGCCCAATTCTCGGGTCCTGCCGAGGTCGATGGTGACAACGGCGACTCGGTGCTGCGCAAGCAGGCGCAGGTGCAGGCCCGCACGGCTGTCCAAGGCGGACCGGCTGCCGTCAACAACGGTGGCAAGGTGACCACCTATCGCAAGTCCGAGAGCGACGATCCGTACGTCAACGTGGGCCGCAACGACCCGTGCCCCTGCGGTAGCGGCAAGAAGTTTAAGTACTGCCACGGCAGGAATCGTTAATGGCTGAGGCTTTAGAGGTAACGCCCGCCGAGCTGGACGCGTTCGCGGACCGGCTCGGCGAGGTCGAGTCGTATCTCCATTTGGACGAAAAGCGCACGCGCGTGACCGAGCTCGAGGCCAAAAGTGTTGCCCCTGGCTTTTGGGATGACGCCGACGCCGCCCGTGCCACCATGGAGGAGATCGCGCGTACCAAGGAAGATATCGCTGCCGTGGACACCGCGCGCGGCGAGCTTTCCGATGCCTGCGCCGCGCTGGAGCTTGCCGAGGAGATGGGGGATGACCCCGACGCCGTCGCCCTTCGCGAGGAGGCTACAGCCACGGCTGAGCGCCTGGCTCGGGCCATCGATGAGCTTGAGCTTTCGAGCTGGTTTACCGGTGAGTTCGATCACGGCGATGCCATTGTGACCATCAAGCCCGGACAGGGTGGTCTGGAGGCCCAGGACTGGACCTTCATGCTCTTTAAGATGTATATGAAGTATTGCCAGCGTCGCGGCTGGAAGGTCACCATCAACGACTGTCCCGCGGCCGAGGTCATCGGCATCGACCGCGCGACCTTTACCGTCGAGGGCAAGGACGCATTTGGCATGCTGCGCGCCGAGGCCGGCGTCCACCGCTTGGTTCGCATTAGCCCCACCGACGACAAGAAGCGCCGCCAGACCACGTTTGCCGGCGTCGAGGTCATCCCCGTGCTACCCGATGATATCGACATCGAGATCAGTCCCGATGACATCCGCGTGGACGTGTACCACGCGAGCGGCCCGGGCGGTCAGGGCGTCAACACCACCGACTCCGCCGTGCGCGTGACGCATTTTCCCAGCGGCATTGTGGTCACCTGCCAAAACGAGCGCAGCCAGATCCAGAACAAGGCCGCGTGCATGCAGATCCTCAAGGCTCGCCTGTACGAGATTGAGCTCGAGAAGCGCGCCGAGGCGCTCGATGAGATTCGCGGACCCAAGACCACGATTGGTTTTGGCAACCAGATTCGCAGCTACGTGCTCTACCCGTACCAGATGGTCAAGGATCTGCGCTCGGGCGTGGAGACCAGCAATGTCGAGGCCGTCCTTGACGATGGCGACCTGGACCCGTTTGTTATTGGCTACCATCGCTGGGCCACCGGCAACGCCGACGCGGAGACCCCGTCTGCTTAAACCGCCCGGTTTATGTGGAAATGGATTAAAACCCTCCCAGCAGGGTGGTTTTGTATCCAGAGCAAACCCTGCGCAGGGGTGGTTTTTGTCCGGCGAATCGGTAGAATCGAATACAGCAAGAAGTTCGAAGCGCATCCGTTTGGGTGCGCTTTTTTGAGGGAGGCAGCATGGCATATCGTCTGGACATCAAGCGCATTCTTTCGATGAACTTCTTTCACGACCTGCCCCAGATTATGTTGGGGTGCGCTCTGGCCGCTATTGCGACCGACCTGTTTTTGATCCCCAACGGCCTTGCTGCCGGTGGCGTTACGGGCCTTGCCACCATTATCCAGGCGGTCGGTGCATCGCGCGGCCTATCGCTTCCCGTTGGTATTCAGACGATCGTGATGAACGCCTTGCTGTTGTTGGTCGTTATGCGCGAGGGCGGCATGTTCTACGTGGTGCAGACCGCGACGGGCTTTGTGCTGCTGGGCTTCTTTACCGATCTGTTCGCCCCGTTTGTAGCACCTCTGGCGGATGCGGACCTGATGCTTCCCGCTATGTGGGGCGGCATTATTACGGGCATCGGTTACGGCATGGTGTTGCGCGCCGGCGCCAACACCGGCGGCTCGGACACGATTGGCCAAATCATCTCGCGTAACACCTCGCTGCCGGTGGGCTCGACCGTCATGGCGATCGATGTTGCCGTATGCGCGCTGTCGGCTCCGGTCTTTTCAATCGAAAACGCACTATATGCAGGCCTTTCGATGGTCATTAGCGGCTACGTGATCGATGCCGTGGTCGATGGTGGCAACAAGCGCCGTATGGTACTCATCATCTCGGACAAGTTCCCTGATATTGCTGCCGATATCATGTATGGCCTGGGTCGTGGTTGTACCAAGTTTAAGGCGACTGGCATGTATTCGGGTGCCGAGAAGCCGGTGATTATGGTCATCGTGAGCCGTCGAGAGCTCAATACCCTCAAGACGATCGTGCGCGAGCGCGATCCTCACGCCATTGTGACGGTCGCTGACGTTACGGAAGCCTTCGGCGAGGGATTCAAGGACATTAGCGCGTAGGGGCGACCGCGTTCCATCCAAAAGACGTTCACATTGATAAACCGTTTCATCAGCGGTTCTGCCTGCTAAATTGTTCAAATAATGATAAAAACTCTGGTAAAGCCATCAGTTTCCAGCATAATGAATGACGTACGTGCATCGCGGCTGGGTTGGGACGACCTTCTGTGCCGTGCGCATCTTGTCTAAAGAGGATGAAAGGAAGGCACAATGAGCGACGAAGAGCTCAAAAAGGTTGCCAACGAGGTAAGGAAGGGCATCGTCACCGGCGTGCACGCTGCCAAGTCCGGCCATCCGGGCGGTTCGCTCGGCGCTGCCGACATCATGACCTATCTGTACTTTGAGGAAATGAACGTCGACCCGGCCGACCCCCGCAAGGCCGACCGCGATCGCTTCGTGCTTTCCAAGGGTCACTGCGCGCCTGGACTGTACGCCGTGCTCGCTGAGCGCGGATTCTTCCCCAAGGAGGATCTCGAGACGCTGCGCCACATCGGCAGCCACCTGCAGGGTCATCCCAACATGAACGACACCCCGGGCGTTGACATGTCCACCGGTTCGCTCGGCCAGGGCATCTCCGCCGCTGTGGGCATGGCCGTTGCCGCCAAACACTGGGGCGACGACTATCGCACCTACGCCCTGCTGGGCGATGGCGAGAGCGAGGAGGGCCAGGTCTGGGAGGCCGCCATGTTTGCCGGCAACCAGCAGCTCGATAACCTCTGCGTGATCGTCGACCACAACGGCCTGCAGATCGACGGCCCCGTCGAGGAGGTCAACGACCCCATGCCGCTCGCCGACAAGTTCCGCGCCTTTAAGTTCCACGTGGTGGAGCTCGCCGACGGCAACGACTTCGACCAGATCCGCGCCGCCTTTGCCGAGGCCCGCGCTACCAAGGGTCAGCCGACCGCCATTATCGCCGAGACCATGAAGGGCAAGGGCGTCTCCTTTATGGAGAACCAGGTGGGCTGGCACGGTAAGGCCCCCAACGATGAACAGTTTGAGCAGGCCATGGCAGAGCTCACGGCCGCCGGAGAGGAGCTCTAGGATGGCAGACGTCAAGAAAATCGCCACGCGCGTAAGCTACGGCGAGGCCCTCGTCGAGCTCGCCAACGAGCACGATGACTTTGTGGTCCTCGACGCCGACCTGGCCGCCGCCACGCAGACCGGCAAGTTCAAGGCGGCCTGCCCCGACCGCTTCTTCGATGTGGGCATTGCCGAGAGCAACCTGATGGGTGTTGCCGCCGGTATCGCGACCACCGGCCGCGTTGCCTTCGCGAGCAGCTTTGCCATGTTCGCTGCTGGCCGCGCCTTTGAGCAGGTCCGCAACTCCATCGGCTATCCGCACCTTAACGTTAAGATCGGTGCCACGCACGCCGGTATCTCGGTGGGCGAGGACGGCGCCACGCACCAGTGCTGCGAGGATATCGCCCTGATGCGCGTCATCCCCGGCATGACCGTGATTGTTCCCGCCGACGACGTCGAGGCCCGCGCCGTGACGCGTGCCGCCTACGAGTGCGACGGCCCCGTGTACATGCGCTTTGCCCGTCTGGCCTCGCCGGTCATCAACGACCCCGAGACCTACAAGTTCGAGGTGGGCAAGGGCATCGTCATGCGCGAGGGCACCGACGTCACCATCATCGCCTGCGGTTTGATGGTCGGCGAGGCTCTCGAGGCCGCTGAGCAGCTTGCTGCCGAGGGCATCGATGCCGAGGTCATCAACATGCACACCATCAAGCCCATCGATGCCGACCTGATCGTCAAGAGCGCCACCAAGACCGGTCACGTCGTGACCGTCGAGGAGCACTCCGTGATCGGTGGCCTGGGCAGCGCCGTCGCCGACGTCCTGTGCGAGCAGTGCCCGACGCCGCTTAAGAAGATTGGCGTCAACGATACCTTCGGCGAGTCCGGTCCGGGTGCCGAGCTCCTGCACAAGTACGGCCTGGACGCCGCCAACATCGTGGCGACCACCAAGGAGTTCCTGGTCTAGGGCAAGACGAGGCAAAGCATCGCTTCAGCAACCGTATGCAATCCATAACAGGGGCGTCCTCAAAGAGGACGCCCCTGTTTTTTGTCGGCAACAAACAAATTAGGCCCGCACCAAGTAAGGGCTTTTTCCGGGAAACGGGCCCAGACCAGCAAAGTGCAATTCAGCCCCCAAGCACGGCGCTGCTGCACCCAAGTAAAACGCAGCGACTCCTTGGTTACCGCAGGCCGGGCACAGGGTTACTCTCCAAATCTTTCCGCAGGACGGAGAGCCCCCGCCGCGCGAAGCGCGCAGCGGGGGCTCCGACATGTCCGAGGACGATTTGGAGAGTAACCCTGTGCCCGGCCGACGGGATCCCTAAGCACGCCATGCTTCTTATGTGCAGCAAAGCTAATGCTGCTAAAATACAAAGCGCTCATGTAGTTTAAACGCACGACGATAAGGAGCACCAGTGGGTAACCACTTCCGTACCTCCGGTGCGGGCGATGATGCCCCCAAGACGCAGGCAGGCGTCCAGGGCAGTCGTTTCGCCACTCCGGATTCAGAGGGCCAGCCTGTTGCTCAGGCCCCCGCTCAGCCGGCAGATCAGGCACAGCCGGCATTCGATCCCTTTGCCTACAATCCAACCAGCGATGTCGCGCTTTCCGGCACGGCGGGTTTTGAGCCCGTTCAGGCCGTGACCGCTCGCGTGGAGCAGCCTCAGGCTGGTGCCGCCACGCCGCAGCCTACCATGGCCGGCATTCCCGACCCCATGGCCCCTGCGACGCCGGCTCCTCAGCCTGCGCAGTCCGGTCTCTTTGCCGCTATTCCCGACCCCACGCTGCCTGCTGCCCCGGTGGTCGAGAGCGATCAGGCGGCCGAGGTCGCAAGCCTCGATAATGCGCTCAACAACCCCGATTTTACGTCGGTGTTTGCGCCCATCGATCCGCAGGCCAGCCGCAAGAAGATGGCCAAGCAGGCCGGTGTCGAGCCCGTTATCCTTATGGAGCATGTCACCAAGATCTATCCGGCACAGCCCAACAAGCCTGCACTCGACGACATCAACATCGAGATCTATCCGGGCGAGTTCGTCTTCCTGGTCGGTCACTCCGGTTCGGGTAAGACCACGCTGCTGTCGACGCTCAACCGCGACGTCAAGCCGACGAGCGGCCGCATCCTGGTTGCCGGTCAGGACCTCATGAAGATCAAGAACCGCAAGGTTCCGTTCCTGCGCCGCCAGATTGGCGCCGTGTTCCAGGACTTTAAGCTTCTGCCGCAAAAGACCGCCTACGAAAACGTGGCGTTTGCCCTTCAGTGCATCGGCAAGCCCAAGGGCGTCATTCGCAGCCAGGTGCCTGAGGTGCTGCGTCTGGTCGGTCTGGCCGATCAGATGGACTCGCTGCCCGACCAGCTTTCCGGTGGCGAGCAGCAGCGCGTTGCCGTCGCCCGCGCTATGGTCAACCGTCCGCCGCTGCTGATCTGCGACGAGCCCACGGGTAACCTCGACCCGGCGATCTCGCTGGGCATCATGAAGCTGCTCGAGCGTATTAACCGCACCGGCACCACCGTGATCGTCGCCACGCACGACCGCGAGATGGTCGATAGCATGCACCGTCGCGTGATCGCCCTTGAGGGCGGCCACGTTATCCGCGACCAGGAGAGGGGAGGTTACGGCAACTATGGCACCAACTAACGTGGGCTACTCCTTCAAAGAGGCAATCAGCCACTTCTTCCGTAACTGGACTACCTCGCTCGGCGCCGTCATCACGATTTTCCTTTCGCTGTTTATCATCGGCCTGTTCATCATGGGCTCCGCGGTGCTGAACTCCGTGATCGGCACCGTCGAGGATCAGGTTGTCATCAACGCGTTCATTAGTGATGACGCCGATCAGGCTGATGTTCAGGCTTTTGAGGCCGAGCTTAAGACGTGGAATAACGTCAAGTCCGTGACCTATAAGGACAAGGACGACGCGAAGGCCGAGTATACGAGCAAGATGTCGGGCAACGCCGACGCCACCATGAGCGCGCTCGATGGCCAGAACCCGCTGCCGGCTTCCTTCGCTATTGAGATGGACGATCCGTCCAAGGTCGAGAGCACGGCAGAGAAGCTCAAGAAGGA
>JAXIZX010000240.1:0-1870 GCA_036303765.1 Collinsella sp.
GAGCGTCATGGGCTACCTGAAGGGGAAGAGCTCGCTGATGATATTCGACAGGCACGCCAACCTCAAGTACAAGTTCGGCAACAGGAAGTTCTGGGCGGAGGGCTACTACGTGTCCACCGTCGGCCTGAACGAGGCGACGGTCGCCAAGTACATCAGGGAGCAGGAGTCCCACGACATCGCGCTGGACAAGCTGAGCGTGAAGGAGTACGAGGACCCCTTCAAGAGGAGGTGACCCCGCCGGTTCGACCGGCACGCCACGGGTCAAGATGCACTAGGCCTGGACGAAGTCCGGGCCCGCGCCTTTAGACGCGAGCCCGGAGCCCGTGGGTTATACCCTAAGAGCAAACCACCCTTTTTAAGGGTGGTTCTGATTTGGCGTGTCGGTTATGCCTTACAGCTTGTACAGCGTGGTGAACTTGTCCTGCAGGTAGCTGCAGTAGTAGCGGGCATCGAACGCCATGCCGCACGCGCCCTTGATGAGCTCCGGCGCGTCCTTGGCGCGGCCCCACTGCCAAATGTGCTCGCCCAGCCAGGCGCGGACGGGTGTCAGGTCGCCGCTCGCACAGGCGCCGTTGAGGTCGACACCGTCGCGGCACATGGCCGGCACAAACATGGCGTCGTAGGCGCTGCCCAGCGCATAGGTGGGGAAGTAGCCAAACGAGCCGCCGCTCCAGTGCGTATCCTGTAGGCAGCCGTGCGTGTCGTCGGGAACGGGAATGCCCAGGTACTCATCCATGAAGCGGTTCCAAAGCGCGGGGATGTCCTTGGCCGTGGCCTCGCCGGCAAACAGCATGCGCTCGATCTCGTAGCGCACCATAACGTGCAGCGGATAGGTGAGCTCGTCGGCCTCGGTGCGGATCAGCGAAGGCTGTGCGATGTTCACGGCGTGGTAGAGCGTGTCCTCGTCGACGTCGCCGTAGACCTCGGGTGCGTGGCGGCGCAGCACCTCGAGCAGCGGTCCCATAAAGGCGCGACTGCGACCCACGGTGTTTTCGAAAAAGCGGCTCTGGCTCTCGTGGATGCCCATGGAGGTGCCACCCTCCAGGCACGTGCGCGCATAGGCGGGGTTCACGCCCAGCTCGTACATGGCGTGACCTGCCTCGTGGATGATGCTGAAGACGTTGGAGATACAGTCGTTCTCGTAGATGTGCGTCGCGATGCGCGCATCGCCCACGGCAAAGCCCTCGCTAAACGGATGCTCGGTAAAGGCAAGCGTGGTGTCGTCCAGGTTAAGACCGACGAGCTTCATCAGGTCGAAGCTCATGGCTCGCTGGGCGGCCTCGGGCACATGCGCGTGCAAAAAGTCGGCAGCGGGCTGCTGGCCGCGCTCGCCGATGGCGTGCACGAGCGGCACGACCGTGGCCTTGACCTCGTCGCAAAACGCGTCGAAGCTCTTGGCAGAAAGACCACGCTCGTACTGGTCGAGCCAAACGTCGTATGGGTCGCGCTGGGGGTCCATGAGCTCTGCCTGATGCTTAAGTTGGGCGACGATCTTGTCCACATAGGGCTCAAAGCTCGCCCAGTCATTGGCCGTCTTGGCCTTGTGCCACACGGCATCGGCCTCGCAGGTGAGCCTGGTCCAGGCCTCGGCCTCCTCGGTGGGGATGACGCTTGCCTCGCGCTGGTCGCGACCGAGCACACGGATCTCGTCGAGCAGCTGCGGGTCGTCGATTTTGCCGCCGGCGACCGTCTCGCGCGCTAACGAGCGTACGAGCTCAACAGACTTCTCGCAGGTCAGTAGCTTGTGATGTTCGCCGGCAAGCGTGCCCATGGCGTCGGCACGGGCGGCAGCGCCGTTGGCAGGAGCAATCGTCGCTCCATCGAACTCGGCAATCTTGAGCAGGTACTCGCGAGTCCACAGCTTGCCCTC
>JAXIZX010000241.1:0-6118 GCA_036303765.1 Collinsella sp.
CCTTTGGGTTCTATCGAAGTGTTCATAACAATTTTTTATCATGGTAACACGCTGCTCATCATCTCGTATATCCGCAGGTACATTGCGTAATACAGACGAACGGTAGGAATTTAGCGGTAAACGGTCGACCAAAAGAAAAGTTAGATGTTATTTTGAACAGACACATTCCTGACCTGCGGAAATGCGTTATCTCAGCTGAAGAATAGTCTGATAACAAAAAATTATTATTGAGAATGAGAATCATCTTTAATACGATATGCAACGAAGGCACAACCTCAACCCCGCACTGCGTCACAATAGAGCGTTAGATGCGAAAACAACTATTTCGAGGATTGGTGGTCAAATGACCCAGGAGACGGTTAAGAACGGCACTGAAGCCCTGTTCACTCGTGAAGGCATGCCTCCCATTAAGGAAATGATCCCGTGTGCCCTTCAGCACGTACTGGCTTCGTTTGCCGGCATCATCACCCCGGCTGTCATCATGGCCGGCGTCTACGGCTTTAATAGCCAGCAGAGCACCGACATCATCCAGGTCGCGCTCATTCTTTCGGCAATCGACACGGCCCTTCAGGCCTTCGCTCCCTTCCGTCGCATCGGCGGCGGCCTGCCCATCGTCATGGGCGTTTCGTTCGCGTTCCTCCCGGCCCTCCAGGCCATGGGTGCCTCGGGCTTTAGCTTTGGTGCGCTGCTGGGCGGCGAGATCGTCGGCGGCGCCGTCGCGGTCCTCTTTGGTCTGGCTTACAGCAAGATTAAGTGGCTATTCCCGCCCGTCGTGACCGGTACGGTCATCTTCTCCATTGGCGTCTCTCTCTATCCCACGGCTGTCAAGTATATGGCCGGCGGTATGGGTACGCCGCTGTGGGGCACCCCGCAGGCCTGGTGCGTCGCTCTTATCACCTTCGCCGTGGTCTTTGCGCTCGCCAACTTTGGCAAGGGCACGCTCAAGCTGGGATCCGTGTTCTTTGGCATGATCGTTGGCATGATCGTTTCGATTCCCTTTGGCATGATCGACTTCTCCAGCGTCGCCACCGCTCAGGTCTTCGCCCTTCCCAAGCTCATGCCCTACGCGCTCGAGTTTGATCCCGAGGTCTGCATTACCCTCGCTGTCGTGTTCCCCATGGTTGCCATCCAAGTTATCGGTGACGTTTCCGCCGCCTGCCTGGGCTCCATCGACCGTATGCCCACCGAGCGCGAGCTCTCCGGCGCTATTGTGTCCCAGGGCCTCACCTCTATGGTCGGCGGCCTGCTGGGCGGTCTTCCCACCAGCGCCCTTGGCCAGAACGTGGGCATCATCTGCTCCAACAAGGTCGTCAACAAGTGGGTCTTTGTGATCATCGCGGCCGTCTTTGCCATCGCCGGTCTGTTCCCGCAGCTCTCTGCCGTCCTTTCCGCTATCCCGCAGCCCGTCATCGGCGGCGCGACCGTCGGCGTCTTTGGCACCATCACCATGAACGGTGTGCGCATGTTCACCCGCGAGGGCCTCACGCAGCGCACCACCACCATCGTCGGCACCTCTGTTGTCTTTGGCCTGGGTATTTGGATGGCCAGCGGCTGCCTCGCCGGCGAGGGCATGCCCACCTGGGTGTCCACCGTCATCGGCTCCAACGCCGTGACCCCCACCGCCATCATGGCCATTGTCCTTAACCTGATCCTTCCGCAGACGCCGGTCGTGGCTCAGCACATCGATGCCGCCAAGGATGCCGCTGTGGATCTGGTCCTGCCCGAGAGCAAGAAGTAGCCAATTCGGTGCTATTCGCCGGCGGACGCATCGCCTCGTCCGCCGGCGCCATGCGGCGCCAAGCCGCACTTCAAAGGGCTTGTCCCTTTGGTGAAGCGTTGACGGGAGAGGGCCCGTTTCCGGTGTAGGCCGGCGCTTCGCACTTCCGCCATGTCAGAGGTGTCAAACCCCGCCTCTGATGTTGAAGGGAGCATTTATGCTTCTGGTCGCTAACGGTTCCGTCTTTACCCGCAACGCTCAGACTCCGTTTATTCCCAACGGTGCGGTCGCCATTGACGGAGATACGATCGTCGAAGTGGGCCCCGAGCGCGAGCTCAAGGCCAAGTACCCGGATGCCGAGTACGTCGACGCCCAGGGCAACCTCATCATGCCCGGACTTATCAACTGCCACACCCACATCTACTCGGGTCTGGCCCGCGGCCTTGCCATTAAGGGCTGCAACCCCACCAACTTCCTGGAGAATCTTGAGCAGCAGTGGTGGAAGATTGACGACAACCTGACGCTCGACGGCACCAAGGCCAGCGCCTATGCCACGATTCTGGATTCCATCCGCGACGGCGTCACCACGATCTTCGATCACCACGCGAGCTTCTGCGAGATTCCGGGCAGCCTCTTTACCATTAAGGACGCCGCTCAGGAGCTGGGCATGCGTTCGTGCCTGTGCTACGAGGTTTCCGACCGCCGTGGCCAGGAAAAGTGCGATCAGGCTATTGCCGAGAACGCCGAGTTTGCCCAGTGGGCCGCCAAGGAGCGTCGCGATAACGACAACCACATGATCGCCGCAATGTTTGGCGGTCACGCCACCTTTACGCTGTCGGATGAGACCATGGATAAGATGGCCGAGGCCAACAACGGTCTGACCGGCTTCCACATCCACGTGTGCGAGGGCATGAACGATGTGTGGGATTCCCGCCTCAACCGCGGCGGCATCAGCCCCGTCGAGCGCCTGCTGCAGCACAACCTGCTCGGCCCCGACACCATGCTGGGCCACTGCATCCACGTGACGCCCGCCGAGATGGATATCGTCAAGGAGTCCGGCACCTGGCTGGTTAACAACCCCGAATCCAATATGGGCAATGCCGTGGGCTGCGCCCCCGTGCTCGAATTCTTCCGCCGCGGCATCCCCGTGTGCATGGGCACCGACGCCTACACCCACGATATGCTCGAGAGCCTTAAGGTCTTCTTGATCATTCAGCGCCACAACGCCGCCATGCCCAACGTGGGCTGGTGTGAGGCCATGACCATGCTGTTCGAGAACAACGCCAAGATGGCCAGCAGGTACTTCGATCGCAAGCTCGGTGTGCTCGAGCCCGGCGCTGCCGCCGATGTCATCGTCATGGACTACAAGCCCTTTACGCCGCTGAGCGAGGAGAACATCGACGGCCACATGCTCTTTGGCATGATGGGCAAAAACTGCCGCACCACCATCATCAACGGCCGCGTCCTGTACAAGGATCGCGAGTTCGTTGGCATTGATGAGGACAAGATCAACGCGTGGACCATGGCTGAGTCCAAGAAGCTCTGGAGCACGCTCAACGATCGCGCCTACTAATTCACAAGTAGATTCGCGTGCGTCGGATGTTTCGCCGCATCCGACGCACGTATAGGCGGCCTCCGCGGGGTCGCCGGCGCTGTGCTAGCGCTACACCGTATTTGCGCCCGCCGCGCGGTCTCGCTGGGCGTTACAGAGAGGAGCTCATTATGAGCGACATCATGAGGCCGATCCCGTTTTCGCAGCTGATGAACTGGATCATCGAGGAGCACAAGACTCAGGGCGCCATCTTTGGCGTGCGCAAGATGGTCACGGCCAACCAGGAGGGCGCGCTTCCCATTTTTGACGAGCGCATCGAGACTCCGTTTGGCCCGGCCGCCGGTCCCAATACGCAGCTTGCCCAGAACATCGTGGCATCTTACGTTGCCGGTTCCCGCTTCTTTGAGCTCAAGACCGTTCAGGTTATGGACGGCGAGGAGCTCTCCAAGTGCGTCAACAAGCCCTGCATTGTGGCGCAGGACGAGTGCTACAACTGCGAGTGGTCGACCGAGCTCGAGGTTCCGCAGGCTTTTGCCGAGTACGTGAAGGCATGGTTTGCCTGCCACCTGATCGCTCGCGAGTACGGCCTGGGCAGCCCGGACGGCTTTGTCTTCAACATGTCCGTGGGCTATGACCTGGAGGGCATTAAGAGCCCCAAGGTCGACGCCTACATCGAGGGCATGAAGGACGCCAGCGGCTCCGACGTCTGGAACGAGTGCCGCGCATGGGCGCTCGCCAACCTGGACAAGTTTGAGCATGTCGACGCCGCGTTTGTCGAGTCCATCCCGGCACGCGTCTCCAACTCCATCACCGAGTCTACCCTGCACGGCTGCCCGCCGGCGGAGATCGAGCGCATCGCGACCTATCTGATCACCGAGAAGGGCCTCAACACCTACATCAAGTGCAACCCCACGCTGTTGGGCTATGAGTTTGCACGTCAGCGCCTCAACGAGCTGGGCTTTGACTACATCGTCTTCGACGATACGCACTTCCGCGAGGACCTGCAATGGGCCGACGCCGTGCCTATGTTCGAGCGCCTGATTGCCCTGTGCGCTGAGCGCGGCCTGGAGTTTGGCGTCAAGCTGACCAACACGTTCCCCGTCGACGTGACGAGGAACGAGCTGCCCTCCACCGAGATGTACATGTCGGGCCGTTCGCTGTTCTCGCTGACCATCGAGGCCGCCCGTCGCATTACCGAGCAGTTCGATGGCAAGCTGCGCATCAGCTACTCCGGCGGTGCCACGGTCTACAACATCCGCGCCCTGTACGATGCCGGCATTTGGCCCGTTACCCTGGCGACCGACGTGCTCAAGCCCGGTGGCTACGAGCGCTTTAGTCAGATGGCCGGCGAATTTGGCGATCTGGACGGCAAGCCGTTCGCGGGCGTCTCTCTCGAGGCCGTGACTGCGATTCAGACCGAGTCGCTCACCAACCCGCTCTACAAGAAGCCGCTGCGCCCGCTGCCCGACCGCAAGGTCGCCGGCAAGAGCCCGCTTTCCGACTGCTTTACCACGCCGTGCCGCACGAGCTGCCCCATCCAGCAGGACATTCCCACCTATCTGGCGGCTGTTGACGAGGGCCGCTACGAGGACGCACTCAACATCATCATCGAGCGCAACGCCCTGCCGTTCATCACCGGCACCATCTGCCCGCATCCCTGCGGCCGCGCTTGCGAGCGTGCGTTCTACGAGCCCGAGGGCGCCCAGATTCGCGCCAGCAAGCTCAAGGCCGCCCGCGAGGCCATGACCGCCGTGCTGCCCAGGCTGCGCGCCCAGGCCATCGCCAACGACGGCGAGCACAACGTTGCCGTTATCGGCGGCGGCCCGGCCGGCCTGGCGACGGCGTTCTTCCTGACGCGCGCCGGCGTGCCCGTCACCATCTTCGAGGCCCGCGATTCGCTTGGCGGCGTGGTCCGTCACGTGATCCCCGAGTTCCGTATCGCCAGCGACGATATCTCCCACGATGCCGAGCTCTGCCTGGCCTTTGGCGCCAAGGTGCAACTTAATGCTCGCGTGGAGTCCATCGGCGAGCTCAAGGCTCAGGGCTTTACCGACGTTGTCGTGGCCACCGGTGCCTGGATGCCCGGCTCTGCGGGCTTGGGCGAGGGCGCCGAGCTCGACGTGCTGGAGTTCCTCGAGGCCGCCAAGAGGGGCGAGAAGCTCGAGCTGGGCGAGGACGTCGTAGTCATTGGCGCCGGCAACACCGCCATGGACGCGGCCCGCGTGGCCAAGCGCCTGGCTGGTGTGAAGAACGTGCGCCTGGTGTATCGCCGCACCAAGAAGCAGATGCCCGCCGACGAGGAAGAGCTCGATCTTGCTCTTGCCGACGGCGTTGAGTTCTGCGAGCTGCTGGCGCCTAAGGCGCTCAACGGCGCTGTGCTGACCTGCGATGTTATGGAGCTTGGCGAGCCGGATGCAAGCGGCCGTCGCAGCCCCGTCGCCACGGGCGAGACCGTCGAGCTGTCTGCCACCACAGTGATCTGCGCCGTGGGCGAGGGCATCGATGCCAGCCTGTACGACGCTGCGGGCGTCGAGCACGACCGTCGCGGCCGTCTTGCCGCCACCTCCACCGGCGTTGAGGGCGTCTGGGCTGCGGGCGACTGCCGTCGCGGTCCTGCCACCGTGGTTGAGGCTATTGCCGACGCCGCCGAGGTCGCCCGTGCCATCGCTGGCGTGGACTTTAACAAGTACGCCGATTGCAACGAGCAGGCTGGCTGCGAGGATACCTGCTACGAGCGCAAGGGGTCGCTGTGCCGCGACAAGCGCAACTGCACCAAGACCCGCTGCCTGGGCTGCGGCTCGGTGTGCGAGGTCTGCTGCGACGTGTGCCCCAACCGCGCCAACGTGGCC
>JAXIZX010000242.1:0-2655 GCA_036303765.1 Collinsella sp.
CAAAGACCGCCCGTTGTGTGGGCAGTTCATGATAGGAAGTTTCCATGGCATTGCAATTTACAGAGCGCGAGTTCATTCCCGTGCTGCTTGGTGGCGACATCAACGCCTATTCGGTGGCGCGTGCCTTCTACGAGGAGTACCAGGTCAAGAGTCTGGTCTTTGGCAAGTATCAGACGGGTCCCGCGTACCGCAGCCAGATTATCGACTACACGCCCAACGTGGATATCGACACCATGCCCGTGATGCTCAAAACCGTCAACGGCATTGCCCAAGCGCATGCCGACAAGACTATTGTCCTTGTGGGCTGCGGCGACAACTATGTCGCTCTCGTGGCTCAAGCCAAGGATGCTCATGAGCTGGCGGATAACATCGTCGCTCCCTACGCGCCCTACAGCATGCTCGAGCAGTGCCAGAAGAAGGAGATCTTCTACGAGCTGTGCGAGAAGCATGGCGTGCCCTATCCGCACACGTTTACCTTTACCAAGGCGATGCTCAATGCCCAGGGTGAGGCGCCTGCCGAAGTGCTCGACCAGATCGATTTTCCTTACCCGATGATTCTGAAGCCTTCTGACGGCATCATGTGGTGGCAGCATGAGTTCGAGGGCCAGAAGAAGGCCTATGAGATTGCCGACCGCGCCGAGCTGGAACAGGTCATTCGCGACTCGTATGCCAGCGGCTACACCGACGACCTGATCTTGCAGGATCGCGTGCCCGGCAACGACGAGTACATGCGCGTGCTCACCAGCTATTCCGACCGCAACGGCATGGTGCGCATGATGTGCCTGGGTCATGTGCTGCTCGAGGAGCATCAGCCCCACGGTGTCGGCAACCATGCCTGTATCATTACCGAGCCTAATGACGAGCTCATGGGCGGCGTGCGCAAGTTGCTCGAGGACCTTCACTTTGTGGGCTATTCCAACTTTGACGTTAAGTACGACGAGCGCGATGGCTCGTTTAAGTTCTTCGATTTCAACACGCGCCAGGGCCGCAGCAACTACTACGTTACCAACAGCGGCTTTAACGTTGCCAAGTATGTGGTGGACGAGTATGTGTTCAACCGCCCGTTTGCGCCGGAGTTTGTGACGGCGCAGGACGAGGCTCTGTGGATGGTCGTCCCCATGGGCGTCGTCGACAAATACGTCAAGGATCCCGAGCTGCGCGCTAAGGTGCATCGCCTGGACAAGGAAGGCAAGGGCGCCGACCCTTCGTTTATGAAGGGCGACTTTGTCTTTAACCGCTGGCTGCGCATGTGGCACACTAAGCTGCGCCACTTTAAGCTGTTCAAGACGTATTACAAGTAGATGAGTGCGGCGCCCGTCCGGTTTGCATCGGGCGGGCGCGGGTACGATACGCGCAATTGCGCAAGCGTCACCAAGGAGGCGGCGATGGAAAAGCTGGGAGTTATCGGCGGCATGGGCGCCGAGGCCACGTCGTATTACTACGACCAGGTGGTGCGTCATACGGCTGCTGCCTGCGATCAGGAACATATCGACATGGTGGTGCTCTCCAAGTCGACCATGCCCGACCGCACGCTGGCCATTAAGACCGGCGAGCATGCCAAGCTGCTGGCGACCATGAAAGAGTGTGCCCAGGCACTCGAGTCGCTGGGCTGTGCGCACATTGCCATTCCCTGCAACACGTCACACTACTTCTACGACCAGATCCAGTCGTTTACCACAGTGCCGATTATCCACATGCCGCGTGAGTCGGTGCGCTATGCTCTGGCCGGTGCGGTGATGGGGGAGTGCGAGTTCGACCCCAACCTGAGTATGCCGGCCGAGCCGGTGCACAAGATTGGCATCATGGGCACCGACGGAACCGTGGGCGCGGGCGTCTACGGCCGCGAATGTAAGGCTGCGGGTGTTGAGGTTGTCTATCCCAGCGAGAAACGTCAGAACGATGTGATGTCGCTTATCTACGATGATGTGAAGGCCGGACGTGAGCCCGATATGGATAAGTTCGACCGCGTGATGTGGGAGTTCGCCCGTAGCGGCTGCGACCGCGTCATCCTGGCCTGCACGGAGCTCTCGGTGCTGCAGAAATACCGTGAGATGCCCGAGATCACCCTCGACGCCATGGACGTCCTGGTGCGCGAATCCATCATCCGCAGCGGCGCTCCCTACCGCCTCTAGCTTCCGACCTGCCAAAAAGGGACAGGTTAATTATGGTGGGTTTTATCTGGAGAAACAGTAAAGGCCTCGGCTCGTTTGGTGCGAGCCGAGGCCTTTTGCGTTGGGCGGTTGCTGTCGGTGGTGAACTAGAACAGGAAGCCGATGGCGATGAGGGCGATGCTGACGATGAGCACGGCGATGTCCAGACCCTTGATGGGATAGCGCTTGTACGAGCTGGCGCGTGTGCGCAGGTAGAAGCCGCGCTGCTCGGCGGCAAGCGCGGTGGCATCGGTCTTGCCCACGCTCGAGATGAGCAGCGGCACGCACAGTGGCAACATGAGCTTAAGCTTCTTGATGGGGTTCTTGGTGTCGTACTCGACGCCGCGTGCGGTCTGCGCCTCCATGATGGCGTTCATCTCCTGACCAAACACCGGCACAAAGCGCAGCGCCGTGGTAAAGGTGAAGGCATAGCGATACGGCACGTGCAGCACCTCGACGCAGGCGTTGGCAAGGTCGTTGAGCTTGGTCACCGTGAGCATGAGGA
>JAXIZX010000243.1:0-6307 GCA_036303765.1 Collinsella sp.
ATGAACGATGGCATGGTCGACATTGCGGTCATCGAACCCGTGCGCACCGTGCAGGGTTCGATGACCGCAATGTCGACCATGCCATCGTTCATGCGGCAGTCGGGGAACAGGTTGATGTCGTTTTGGATGACCGAGGTGTTGCCGGCCATGCAGCAGATGCCGTCGAGCTCCTCGACAATGCCGTCATGCTCAATCGTAAAGTGCGCTACCGTAGGGTTGGGCGTGGCGAGCGCAGAGAGGAAGTAGGCGATCTCGCCGATGTCGTTTTTGGTGGGGGCGGCCTTCATCATGATTTCGGCGTCGAAACCCGAGCCGGCGATGATGATGAAGCCGTGGCGCTTCTCGTTGCCGTTCTCGTCGAGCCAAAAGAGCTCGCCCATGTCGACTTTGACCGTGCGACCGGCACGGCAAGCCTTAGCAAGCGCCGCTGCCTCGGGGGCATTACCGATGTTGTTGAAGAACAGGCAGGCCGTACCGGAGGGGAAGACGAGCGTGGGGACACCGCATCCGCGCATCTGGTCGAGCACGTTGGAGACAGTGCCGTCGCCGCCCGAAACGACCACGCGGTCAAACTCGCGCACGTCTGCCACGGCGTCCTCGGGTTCCATGCCATCGCCGATAAAGCGCATCACGACCTCGTCGCCGCCCTGCGCGAGGGCGTGCGTGAATGCGAAGATTTCATCTGAGCTGGGGCCCGATGCCGGGTTGTGGATGATAAGGCAGCGCATACTTACGTTCCCGTTCTGTGACTAACCGAGTATAGTTGTAAGGCAATGCCGATATCCTACCCGTGTTTTTCGGGCCTAACCTTATTCGATGGGTTGATATGTACATTTCCACACATCAGGCTCTGGTCGACTTTTGCCAGCGCGCCCGCGAGTTCGACGCGATCGCCGTCGACACCGAGTTTTTGCGCGAGCGCACGTTTCATCCGCGCCTGTGCCTGGTCCAGATTGCCACCCCCGCCGAGAGTGTCGCGGTCGATCCGCTGGTGATCGACGACCTGTCTCCCCTGGCCGGGCTTATGGCTGACGAGGGCGTGGTCAAGGTGTTCCATGCTTGCTCTCAAGACATGGAGGTTATGCTCCATACCGTGGGCGCACTGCCGCGACCGATTTTTGACACGCAGGTTGCCGCCGCCTTTTTGGGCGAGCGCCAGCAGATTTCGTATGGCGCGCTCGTTCAGACGTTCTGCGGCGTATCGCTGCCCAAGACCGAGTCGCTGACCGATTGGTCGCGCCGCCCGCTGAGCGATAAGCAGATCGAGTACGCGATCGATGACGTCAAGTACTTGATCGTCGCCTATACCGAGATGATGAGCCGTCTGCGCGAGCTAGGCCGCGTGGACTGGGTGCTCGATGAGTTGCGCCCTCTGGCCGACGAGTCGCACTACCGTGCCGATCGCCATGAGGCGTTCCGCAAGGTCAAGCGCATCAACTCGTGTAGCCGCCATCAGCTGGGCATTGCGCGCGAGCTTGCCGCCTGGCGTGAGGACCGCGCTGAGCGGCGCAACATCCCGCGCAAGTGGGTTATGTCCGACGATACGTTGTTGGCCCTGGTTAAGCGCAATCCCGTGCGTGTTGAGGAGTTCCGCAGCATTCGCGGTACCGACCAGCTGGGAGAGCGCGACGTGGACGGCGCGTTGATGGCCATCAAGCGCGGCGCGAGTTGCCCGCACGATCGTCTGCCGCTCATGGTGCGCGGGCATCGCCAGATTTCGCCGGAGCTTGAGAGCGTGACCGACCTTATGTATGCGCTTATTCGCCTAGTTGCCGAGCGCTCGGGCGTGGCGACCTCGGTCATTGCCTCGCGCGATGACCTGGCCGACTACATTGAGCATCCTGAGCAAAGTCCCCTGCGCGAAGGCTGGCGTTTTGAGCTCGTGGGCTCGCGCCTGGACGATCTGCTCTCGGGCAACATGGGACTCACCGTGAAAGACGGCAAAATCGAGCTCCTGTAGGTATATAGTTACGCGGTTTTACCAAACCGCCTAACAGCTCGACGCTGCAAACGGCCGAGAGCGGCAATCTGACGTTCAATCGTCGCTCGCGTACCAAAGTACGCGTCGCTTCTCTTTCACGTCACCTTGCTCGCTTTCGACCGTTTTAGCTGACGGTGCCAAAACATCGATGCTGATTTGCTTGCCAGCTGAGTGGGTAGAATGCCTCCAACGTGTAACTCGATTCGGAGGAATTCGCATGCCCTATTACTATGGTTACGGCTTTGGCATCGACCCGCTGTACCTGCTGGTTGTTCTTGTTTGTACAGTGCTTGGTCTTGCGGCGCAGAGCTATATCAACTCGACGTACAAGACCTGGTCCAAGGTTCGCTCGGACGGCGACACGGGTGCCACGGTCGCTCGCCGCATGCTCGACGCCAACGGTTGCAACGCCGTGGGTATCAAGGGCGTGGCTGGTGAGCTCACCGACCACTACAACCCGCAGGATAACAACCTGTATCTCTCGGACGCCAACCGTTCGGGCGGGTCGGTCGCAAGCGTTGCCGTCGCCTGCCACGAGGCGGGCCACGCCGCCCAGCGTCAAAGCGGTTACGCCATGATGAAAGTGCGCACCGCCCTGGTTCCGGTCGTTAACTTTACCCAGAACACCTGGACCATCGTGTTGCTCTTGGGCCTGTTTATGAACATTGCCGGGCTCACGACCCTCGCGTTGATTTTCTTCTCGTTTAGCGTGCTGTTCCAGCTCGTTACGTTGCCGGTCGAGATTGACGCTAGCCGACGTGCCGTGGCGTACATCGAGCAGTCGGGTATGAGTTCCAAGCAGGTCAACGGCGCCAAGAAGGTGCTGACGGCGGCCGCGCTTACCTATGTGGCCGCAGCGCTGACTTCGATCATTCAGCTGCTCTACCTTATGGTTCGCTACAACAGAAACTCCGATCGATAACAAATTGGGTCGTTGGGCGCCGCGGGGATTCGTGTCCCCGCGGCGCTGTACTATGTGTTGGACTTGAATTTGCGCAGGGCCGGAGCCTTTGTGCACGATAACGAAAGGAGGCTGCGTGGCAGGCTGGAATCTAACCGGCAATGCCGTTTCCGCCGAGTTTGACGGTTCGGACGAGCAGGAGCGCAAGGAGCTCAGCGTGAGCCAGGCGGTGGAGATCGCCGCCGGTGCGCTCGATGCCATTCCGCAGCTGAGTGTCCTGGGCGAGGTCACGGGCTTCCGTGGCCCCAATGCCCGAAGCGGCCACTGCTATTTCCAGATCAAGGACGATTCGGCCGCCGTTGACTGCATCATTTGGAAGGGTGCCTATCTCAAGCGCACGTTCGATCTGCGCGACGGCATGCAGGTGAGCTTTAAGGGCAGCTTCAATCTCTATAAGGCTACGGGCCGCATGAGCTTTGTCGCTCGCTCGTTTTCGCTGGCGGGGGAGGGCCTGCTGCGTCAACAAGTGGCGCAACTGGCCGAAAAGCTACGCCGCGAGGGTCTGATGGACGAAGCGCGCAAGCGCCGCATCCCGGTGTTCTGCTCACGCGTGGCGGTCGTCACCTCGCTTTCGGGTGCCGTAATCGATGACGTCAAGCGCACATTGCGTCGTCGCAACCCGCTTGTCGAGCTCGTTTGCGTGGGGGCTAAAGTTCAAGGTGAGGGCGCGCCGGCAGAACTCATCGAGGGCTTGCGCCGCGCCGCTTCCATTACGCCAGCGCCCGACTGCATCTTGCTGGTGCGCGGCGGCGGCTCCTTCGAGGACCTCATGACCTTTAATGACGAGGATCTTGCCCGCGCTGTGGCGGCTTGTCCTGTGCCCGTGGTGACCGGCATTGGCCATGAGCCCGATACCTCGATTTGCGACATGGTGAGCGACCGCCGCGCCTCCACGCCCACGGCGGCGGCCGAATCGGTGGCGCCGGCTATGACGGAGCTGGCCGACGTGCTCGAGGCGCGCCATCAGCGTCTGGGCGCCGCGATGGCTTCGATGATCGGGTCGGATCAGGTCGATCTGGAAATGCTCGACCAGCGCGGTCGTCGTGCCTGGGACACCTATACGGCCCGTCTGGGCGATGCACTCGATGCCGCCGCATGCCGCCCGTGCCTCAACGACCCAACGTTTATGGTCGAGCGTCGCGAATCGGAGCTTGCGCTGACTGCTGATCGCCTGTCGGGCGCCATAGCTCGCTCGGTCGGGACATTCCGCTCCAACTTTGAGCGCCTGCCCGAGCGCTTGATTGCAAGCTCCTCGGGGCTCGATGGCAAGCGCCATGCGCTCACGCTTGCGAGCTCCCGTCTGGAGCATCAGGGGCGCACGATGCTCAGCAAACCCGTGTCCGACCTGGGCCGTGCGGCAGCCTCACTCGATGCCCTGTCGCCGCTCAAGGTGCTTGCCCGTGGCTATTCCATCGCGTACAGCGATGATGGGGTGGCTACGAGCGCCAAGACCTTTAAGCCCGGCGACGCCATACGCGTGCGCATGGCAGACGGCAACGTGGCGGCAACGGTCGATACGGTCGAGTAGGTCGCGTTTCACAGCGATAAACCTTTAGGAAAGGAAACAGATATGGCAGAGAAGACCCCGGTTGAGCAGCTTACGTACAAGCAGGCCTCGCAGGAGTTGGAACTCATCATCCGCAGCTTGGAGTCGGGCGATATGGAGCTCGAGGAGTCGCTCGAGAGCTACACGCGCGGCGTCGAGCTCCTCAAGAGCCTACGCACCCGCTTGTCCGATGCCGAGCAGAAGGTCTCGGTGCTCCTTAAGGACGTCGACGGCAACGACGTGCTCGCCGACGGCGAAGCCGCCAACACCGACGACAACCTCTCGTTCTAACCACCTCGCAGCCAACTTTGGGGTAGTCTTTTTGGGACGGGGCTTTTTTGACTACCCTTGCGCGACGGCTCGCCGAGTGCCTGCGCTTGCGAAAAAGTAGTCAAAAAAGCCCCGTCCCAAAAAGACTACCTTGGTCTGTGAGAAAGGAACCAGCCATGTGTGATTGCATCTTCTGCAAAATCGCCAACCACGAGATTCCCTCAACCGTTGTCTATGAGGACGACCAGGTCATCGCCTTCGACGACCTCAACCCCCAGGCGCCGGTCCACACGCTCGTGATCCCCAAGAAGCACTACAGCGACATCGCCGACAACGTGCCGGCCGAGACCATGGGCGCCATGGCCCACGCCATCCACGAGGTTGCCAAGGCCAAGGGCTTGGAGGACGGTTTCCGCGTCATCTCCAACAAGGGCGTCAACGCCGGCCAGACCGTCATGCACTTCCACATGCACGTCCTCGGCGGCAAAAACCTGGGCGAGAACCTCATCTGAGGACGCGTAGTCCGTCGACTTGGCTGCCTTTGGAGTAATCTATGCAGCTTTCTCAACTCGAATACCTTCAAGCGGTAGCGAACTATGGCGGCGTGCGCAAAGCAGCTCGCGCCGTTCATGTGAGTCCGCAGGCTGTTTCGTCGGCAATCAAAAAGTTGGAATCTGAGTATCAGATCGTTTTGCTCAACCGATCGACGGGGGAGGCTGTTTTGTCTCCGGCGGGCAGAGAATTTGCGCGTCGTGCACGCGTGATCCTGGCACAAGTCGACGATCTCAAAAAGTACGCTCAATCGAGGGACGACGGCGTCTCGCCCGACGGCCACTTTCGTCTTTACGCCCCCTGCCTTCATGGGCGGGGGCGACTTTTTGCCGAAAACTGGTATGACTCGTTTGAAAGCTCGCACCCTCATATTCACCTTGATGTGTGGCATCAGCCAACGGCTACATGCTTTGAATCACTTGTGCTTGGCATTTCGGATGCGGCCATCTCATTTGAGGAACCAAGGGACAGTGTCCTTTCTTCGAAATACTTGGGTGAAAAGGAGCTCAAGGTTCTTTCGTGCCCAACGGGTCATCAATCTGTGGGTGCTATGACCGTTCGTGAGTTACTGGGCGGCAGGTTAGCTGTTCCCATTAATTTGTCGCCCTGTCTCAATGCAATCAATCAATGCCCCGAAGCTCAGCTGGTTAATTTCCGCTTCCGCGACGTCGAATACGGAAGCAGGGCGCAGGCTGAGTTTCTTCAAGCCGGGGGATTGATATTGAGTTTTTCTGGCTCTTCTCTCGCATCAAATGTATTGGAAGTGAGTGAGTGCTCCATTGAAGCCTCGCATGACGTAGCCTTGCCCATCTACTTTTGCTATCGGCAAAACTCCTGGACCGATCGACACCAGACGGTTTTTCTGCACCTATTGCGTCATCTGATCGCGTCGAAAATGTTGGTGTAAGGGTGACGCCCTAGCGCCCGTTTAACGAAGAACGGCCCTCGTCCTAGAATCTGAAATCACCACAACAACAGGTTCTAGGAAAGGACGAAG
>JAXIZX010000244.1:0-2825 GCA_036303765.1 Collinsella sp.
AACTTGGACGTGGGGTAACCGACGCCGGAGGGCTGGCCGTACTTGGCGACCATCGAGCTTGTGGTAGTGATGGTGCCGCCGTGGCCGGCCTCGGTCATGATCTTGGCGGCAGCCTGGTGGCCATTAAAGACGGCGACGACGTTAAGGTCCATGACCTTTGCGAACTCCTCGGCCGTGTAGTCCAAGAGGGGTGAACGCTGGGAGATACCGGCATTGTTGACGACCGTGTCCAAGCCGCCCATGTCGGCTGCAGCCTGGGTAAAGGCCTCAGTCACGGCTTCGAGTGAGGTGAGGTCGCAGGAGCGGCCCCAGACCTTGGCGTCGGGATAGGCGGCTGTCAGCTTCTCAACGGCCGCATCGGCGGTCTCTTGACGCGAGCCAAAAACGGTGACGGCGGCACCCTCCTCGATAAAACGGCAGGCGATGGCATAGCCGATGCCGCGCGTGCCTCCGGTGATGATTGCTTTCTTGCCCTCGAGCAACATGGTGCCTCCATTCTTCGGGGGTGGACGTACGCAGCACAGGATAGCGGCGGACAAAAACAAACATGCCTGCTTATCGGTGAGCGGTATCCCTGGTTGACACCGAACGGTCAAGTTGTTCAAACGCTGGCCGCGTCAATGCGCTCCGAGCGCGCAAGCAAAAGGGGCTCCCGTCCAAGACCGGACGGGAGCCCCTCAAATATATGTCGTATGGCGAGAACCGAACTAGTTGGCCATGACGCCTTCGGTCCAAGCCTCAACGTCCTCGATGCGCAGGACGTTGGCGACCTCGGCCACGCAGTCGACGCCGGCAAGCTCGGCGGCGGCAGCCTGGACGTCCTTCTCGAGCGCGCGGTGCGTCAGGAAGATGACCGAGCAGGCATCGCTGACGCCCGACTTACCGTCCTCGACCTGGTTGATGAGCGAGATCGAGATGTTGTGCTTGGCAAAGATGTCGACCGTCTCGGACAGGGCGCCCACGCGGTCGGCGACCTTCAGGCGCACATAGTACTTGGTCTGGAGCTCGTCCATAGGCTTAAAGGCGAGATTGTGACCATAGGGCTCAATCTCGGGCAGCGGAGCCACGCCGCGGCTGATCTGCTCGGAGAGCGACAGGATATCGCCCACGACGGCGCTCGCGGTGGGGAAGGAGCCTGCGCCGGCACCGTAGAACATGGTTTCGCCCACGGCGTCACCCACCACGTAGACGGCGTTCATGGCGCCGTTGACCTTGGCGAGCATATGGTCTGCCGGGATGAGCGTGGGATGCACGCGGACGTCGACGCCGGCGTCGGTGTTGCGTGCGATGCCCAGCAGCTTGATGGTGTAGCCGAGCTCGCGGGCCTGGGCGATGTCCTCGGCGCCGATGGTACGGATACCCTGTTGGTAGACATCGTCGGTGGTCACGCGGGTGCCAAAGCCGATGGAAGCGAGGATTGCCGTCTTGCTGGCGGCGTCGAAGCCGTCGACGTCGGCGGACGGGTCGGCCTCGGCATAGCCCTTGGCCTGCGCGTCGGCAAGCACATCGGCGTAATCGGCGCCCTCGGCGTCCATGCGCGACAGGATATAGTTGGTGGTACCGTTGAGAATGCCGGCGATGGTCAGGATCTTGTTGCCCACCAGGTCGTGCTCGAGCGTGCTCACGATGGGGATGCCACCGCCACAGCTGGCCTCGCACTTAATCTGCACGCCGCACGCGCGCGCCTTCTCGGCGAGCGTCTCGACATGACGGCCCAGCAGGGCCTTGTTGGCAGAGACGACGTGCTTGCCGTGCTCAAAGGCAGTGGTGAAGATCTCGGTTGCGGGATGCTCGCCGCCGATCAGCTCGACGACGATATCGACGGCGGGGTCGGTGACGACGTCATGCCAGTCACTCGTAAAGGCCTCGCGCTCAATACCGGCTGCCTCGGCCTGCTCCCAAGCAAGCGCGCAGGCGCGGGTCAGCTTAAGGTCGATGCCGTAGGCTGCCAGGTACTCATCGTGGTGGCTCTTGATCAGGCGGGCCACGCCGCCGCCGACGGTTCCCAGACCGATGAGGCCGACGTTCACGGTGCGCAGGGGTTCGCTCATAGATAGCTCCTTCGTGCATCTTATGGATGGATTAACCGCTTAAAGGTTGAGTGCATTCTAGCGTGAACCGAGGGCGCGTGCTCGCCAGGCAACAGGAGTCGCACAAAACGGCACCCCCGAAACGCTGCGGAAACATTGGAAACATGCTCGCTACAAACGAACTTCCGTAACAAACTGTCAACGTTTGCACCATAAGGTTTGCCCTGTACCGCAAGACGGCCGCACCGCGCCAGCGAAAAGGGGGACACCATGTTTAGCATCAACAACGTACTTAACCGCAGGAGTTTCCTTGTCGGAGCCACGCTTATTTTTGCCCCGATCTATTACACCCCAGCGTCCGTTTTGCTCAAGAACGCCAAGGACATGAGCTACGACATGACACTAATGGGTGCCGACGGCATGGACAGCCTATGTGATTCAGGACGGCAAGTACATCGCCGCCTAAGTGCGCATAAAGCGCGACCGGTGAGGCCGTTTTATTCAGGGCAGGGACGTCTGTAACAGAACGGAAACATTACTTTCACACAATAAAGTGGCATTACTGCATAAAGTAATAGAAATACGCAGAATTATGGATAAATGAACAAATCCAAAGAAAAGTTGAAATAATCGCCACTTTCCTTAACTAAAGCGTCTAGTATTTTGCGAACGCCGAACACGGCGAAGGATGGCCTGTCGGGTAACCGAAACCCGACGAGATTTGAGAGGAGAGCCGCATGTCGAGCCTCACCGGTAAGTCATTGAACCCTGTTATGAATCGCAGGAGCGTTATCG
>JAXIZX010000245.1:0-2574 GCA_036303765.1 Collinsella sp.
GTACACGATGATGGGGGCCGACTGCCCCGTCACGGCAATGGAATCGAAGCTATCGGTGGCAAGGTACAAGCCCACGCTCATCAGCAGAACGGCGGGCTCGTAACTCATAACCTGCAGCAGCTCGCGGTCGGCACCGACCTGCGCAAACGGGCTTTGCGTCGAGGCGGACGCCAGCACCACAAAGATTGCAGCGAGGGTAACCATAAAAGCGCACAGCAGCGTGTTGGAGCCCGACACAAAGATGCCGCCGCCCACGACGGTGAAGATGAGCGCGCACGCCATGTAGGTATCGTCCATGGTGTTTACGCTGGCGGGGGCCTTGCGCAGGAGCTTGGCAACGTCATAGAAGGGCTGCAGTAAGCGCGGGCCCACGCGGCCCTGCATGCGGGCGGACAGCTTGCGGTCGATGCCGTCAATCAAACCGCCCACAAGCGGCGCAATCAAGGCAAACGCCACGGTGCCAATAAAAATGCCCACGACACCCGAGCCTTCAAAATACTTGCCGCGCAGCACCGAGGGCGCACTCATGGCAAGCCGCTCGGGCCCAATCCACGCGCAACACAGCAGCGCAAACAAGATAATGCTGCAGCACACGACGCTTCCCGCGGGGCCAATACGCTTCTCGCCAAGGGCGTCCTCCGAGTACCAATTGCGCTTTTCGGCCTTCACCTCGTGTCCCATCGAGCCGCGGAAATGGCGGTAATTGTCGGTTCCCACGCCCGAAAGGTACACGTTGACGTGCGGCTTATTGCTCACGCGGAATGAAGTCAGCAGCACCACGGCGATAAACGCCACGATAACCACCATCAGATACATGGCGTCCTTGCCAATAACGTACGGCACGCGGCCAAACACCATGGCCAAGTAAGGCGACACCAGGCCGCTCGAGATAACCGGGAACGCCACGCAGCACAGAATCAGCAGCGCGGCGATGGTGTTGAGCGCCATCCATTCGGTCTTATGGACATTGACCTCAACGTTTTGAGCCGTGGGGTCGACGCCCGAAAGCTTGGCAAGCCACTTGCCCCAGAAGAAGAACGTCGCAGCCGAGCCAAAGGCCAGCACCATGATCATGAGCACGTTGCCGGTCTGCGCAAACGCCACCAGGGCGCCCCACTTGGACACGAGCATGCCAAACGGCGCCACGAACATGCCCATGATGCCCAGCATCATCAGGCGCGTCAGGTGCGGCATGCGGCTGAACATACCGTCCATGTCCTCGATATTGCGGCTGCCGATATGATGCTCGGCGGTGCCCACGCACAGGAACAGCAGCGACTTTGCCACCGTGTGAAACAGAATCAGGAAGATGGCCGCCCATACGGCCTCGGGCGCGCCGACACCCAGGCAGGCACTGATGAGGCCCAAGTTGGAAATGGTGGAGTACGCGAGCACGCGTTTGGCGTTGCTCTGCGAGATGGCCATGAGGGCAGCGAGCAAAAACGTGATGGCGCCCACACTCGTGACCATAAAGCCGGTCACGGGATAGATGGCATAGAGCGGGCTCAGCTTGACCATTAGGAACACGCCGGCCTTGACCATGGTTGACGAGTGCAGCAGGGCGCTCGTGGGCGTGGGGGCAACCATGGCGCCGAGCAGCCAAGTGTGGAACGGCATCTGCGCGGCCTTGGTGAGTGCGGCGAGCGACAGCAGGATGACCGGCATCACCAGCAGCGCGGACTGCGCGGTTCCGGCGCCGGAAAGCTCGATCATGCCCGAGATGGTCAGCGGCATGCCATTAACGTGCAGGTACATGAGTCCGGCCAAAAACGCGATGCCGCCCAGCATGTTGAGGATGATCTGGGTGAAGGCGTTCTTGATGGCCTCGGGTGTGCGCGTGTAGCCAATCATGAGGAACGAGCACACGGTGGTGATTTCCCAGCCGCAGAACAACCACTCAAGGTTGTCGCTCGTCACGATGACGAACATGGCCGAGAGGAACAGGAACATAAGCGCCAGGAACTGCGGGCGTCGGTCGGGCGCGGTCTGCCCGCGCAGCGCGGCCTCGTGCTCATCGTGGGCCTGGAAGTCCTTCATGTAGCCCAGGGCGTACACGCAGATTAGGCTGCCGACGATGCCGACGGCGAGGACCATGATCACGCTCATGTAGTCCAGGTAGAGCGGCGTTGCCGTGACGGCTTCGGCCGCGGGCAACGTCATGGCTGCAAAGGCGAGCGAGCCCACCAGCTGGACTATGCCGAGCACCGTGGCGAGCGCGTTCCTATATTTGTACGCGTTGTACAGGATTACGGCGCACAGGATGACGTCGATGACGGAGCTGATGATCGAGAGCACATGCGAGGTGCCGGAGGCAACCTCAAAGCTCTGCGGACCCATGCCACAAAACATGACGGCGACTACAGCTGTCACCGCCATAATAATGCCGGAACCTATGAGCCCCACCGCATCGCGGGCGCGGTCGCCGCGCGCGAACAGCATGCCCAGCGCCGGTACCAGCGGAAACAGGGTAAGGAAATACAGTAGCGTCATACCATCACTCCCCCATGCAAAAACGCTGCAATTGTTTAACGTTATAGCTCAATTGATGAGTAGCGGCAGCGGGTTTTCGGTCAA
>JAXIZX010000246.1:0-1926 GCA_036303765.1 Collinsella sp.
ATGATCCCCAACATGGCATCGGGCAATATCGCAATCCGCCACAAGGCAAAGGGCCCGACCCTGCCCGTGGTGACCGCGTGCGCAACCTCGGCCCATGCGGTGGGCGAGGCGTTCCGCGCCATCAAGCACGGCTATGCCGACGCGATCCTCGCGGGCGGCGCCGAGGCCGCAATTATCCCCGATGCCGTTGTGGGCTTTACGTCCTGCCGCGCATTGACCACCAACCCTGATCCCGCGACGGCTTGCCGCCCGTTCGATGCAGACCGCGATGGCTTTGTGATGGGCGAGGGCGCCTGCGTGCTCGTGCTCGAGAGCATGGAACATGCGCAGGCGCGCGGTGCGCACATTTATGCCGAGGTCGTGGGCTACGGCAACACCGATGATGCCTATCACATCACGAGCCCTGATCCCGAGGCTGCCGGCATTGCCCGCGCGATATCGCTGGCGGTAACCGAGGGCGACGTCAAGCCTTCCGAGGGTCTCTACATCAATGCCCACGGCACATCGACCAAGCTCAACGATTCGTCCGAGACGGCGGGCATTAAGCGTGCGCTCGGCGAGGACGCGGCGCGCGCCGCGCACGTCTCGTCGACCAAGTCGATGACCGGCCACATGATCGGTGCCACGGGCGCCATCGAGGTCATGGCCTGCGCCATGGCGCTCGAGCAGGGCGTGGTGCCGCCGACCATTAACTACCACACGCCCGATCCCGCCTGCGATCTTGACTACACGCCCAATCGCGCGGTTCGCGCCGACCTTACCTGGGCGCTTTCGACCAACCTGGGCTTTGGCGGACACAACGCCGCCATCGCGCTGCGTAGATATACGAGGAGCTAGAGCATGGATTCCAAAAGACTTGCCGAGATAGCCGATGTTATGGAGAACCGCGGCCTCACGCGCGTACGCGTTGAGGAGCCCGATGGCACCGCGGTCGAACTCGAGCGCGCGAGCGCCGCACAGCCGGTTGCCGTGCCCATGCCCATGCCGAGCGCTATGGCCGCTCCAGTTGCAGCTCCCACAGTCGCGCCTGCCGCACCGGAGCCCGCCGCGCAGACACCTGTTGCCGCACCGGAGCCCAAGGGCACCGAGGTGACCGCTCCCATGGTCGGCGTTTTCTATGCTGCCCCAGCGCCGGGCGACGAGCCGTTTGTGCGCGTGGGCTCCAAGGTCAAGGCCGGCGAGACCCTCTGCATCATCGAGGCTATGAAGGTTCTCAACGAGGTGACAGCCGAGGCAGACGGCGAGGTGCTCGAGATCTGCGTGGCCGACGGCGACCACGTGGAGTTTGGCAGCTGCCTCATGAGAATCGGATAGGTGATATCCATGAACAAAGAAGAGCTTAAGGAACTGTTGCCGCATCGCGAACCGATGCTTTTGCTCGACGAGGCCGAGCTGGTGGGCGACGAGGCCCACGGCAAGATCACGATCACGGGCGACGAGTACTTTTTGCAGGGGCATTTTCCGGGAAACCCGGTGGTCCCCGGCGTGATTCAGTGCGAGATGCTCGCCCAAAACTGCTGCGTGCTGCTGATGGGCGATGAGGAAGCGCGCGGCGCGACGCCGTTCTATACGAGTCTGGACAAGGTGCGCTTTAAGCGTCCGGTGCGCCCGGGCGACACGGTTGATCTGGTGTGCACCATCACGCGTGCGCGCGGGCCGTTCCGCTTTGCGACGGGTACTGCGAGCGTCAACGGTGAGGTTTGCTGCCGCGCCGATATGTCTTTTGCACTCATGCACGAAAGTTAAGGAAGGCTTCATGTTCGACAAAGTGCTCATCGCCAACCGCGGCGAAGTCGCGGTCCGTGTTATCCGCGCGTGCCGCGATATGGGCATCAAGACCGTCGCCGTTTATTCCACGGCCGATGCGGACGCGCTGCACGTGCAGCTTGCCGACGAGGCGTATTGCATCGGCGGTCCGCGTCTTGC
>JAXIZX010000247.1:0-5172 GCA_036303765.1 Collinsella sp.
GGCGACATCGTGGGCGCCCGTCAGCTCAAGGAGCGCCTGTTCAACGAGGCCGAGAACAACGTGACCATGAAGATCGAGGAGCTCGAGGACAAGAGCGGCGTCGAGGTCTCGGGTCGCGGCATTCTGCACCTGTCCGTCCTGATGGAGTCCATGCGCCGCGAGGGCTTTGAGTTCCAGGTCGGCCGTCCCCGCGTTCTGTTTAAGAAGGACGAGAACGGCAACAAGATGGAGCCCGTCGAGCAGGCCGTCGTCGAGTGCCCGGACGAGTACTCGGGCAAGGTCGTTGAGGTCTTCGGTACCTCCGGCGGCATCATGACGAGCATGGATACCTCGGGCATCGTGACGCACCTCGAGTTTAAGATCCCGACCCGCGGCATCATGGGTCTTAAGAACCGCATCATGAACGTCACTCACGGCGAGGGCGTGTTCTACCACACCTTCCTGGAGTACGGCCCCTACGCCGGCGAGATCGGCAACCGTCAGAACGGCGCCATGATCTCCATGACCACCGAGAAGGCCGTTGCCTACGCTCTGGGTACGCTGCAGGAGCGCGGCCAGCTGTTTGTTGAGCCGGGCACCGAGTGCTACGAGGGCATGATCGTGGGCGAGCGCAGCAAGGCTGGCGACATGGTCGTCAACATCGCCCGTACCAAGAACCTGGGCAACCAGCGTTCCTCTACCTCCGATATCTCCGTCCAGCTGGTGCCGCCTCGCACCTTCTCGCTGGAGGAGGCGCTGGAGTACATTGCCGACGACGAGCTGGTGGAGATCACTCCCAAGAACATCCGCCTGCGCAAGCGTCTGCTCAACGCCACCGACCGTAAGAAGGCTGCTGTCCGCGCCGGTCAGGTCAACAAATAAGCACTGGGGCTTATAACCGCCAATAAGAAAGGGCGTCGACCGCAATGGTCGGCGCCCTTTTTGTGCACAGGGACTGAGCTGGTCTGCACCACCACAAAGGTGCCTGGCCCCTTTATGGTGGTTGGCGGCTAAGCGGTGGGGAGTCCTGGCGTGTTAGCCGGCTGCTGCGGTTTGAGGTGGGCGTTGCGCCAGATGATCTGGATGATGTAGCCGAGTGTAAAGACGAAGGTCACGCCGCTGATGAAATCACCTACGAGGGGGATTGCCGTAAGCGCGCCCGCGGCGATGCCACCTACGGCCGCCATGGCGTAACGGTTCTGGCTGTGTCCGACCATGCGGGCGATCGCACACCCCGCAAAGGCACTCGACACCAACGCGATGCCGATAACGCCGCACAAGAGGGCTCCGGCAAGCGACAGACCAGCGATAGAGATAATCAGCAGTAGGACGGCGGGGACGATAGCAATCGTGCTCAGAAGACCGCTCACCCACAGGGGCATGGGGCGCTGGTGGAGCATGCCGGCGGCGCTGGCGGTCGCGCGCGGAAAGACGAGCTCGAGCAGCAGAGCGACAAAGCAGGTCGAGAGTGCCGCGGCGACGATACCGCCGATGACATCGTTAACGGTGGAAGTATCCTCGTTCTCGGTGCGCTCGATCTTGAGCGCGCCTACCTCGGCGCCTGCGGCACGCTCGGGGTCCTCGGAGACGTGCGCGTTCACGGTGCCGGTGATGTGGGCGTTCTTGCCCAGGATGAGCTTGTCGGCCCAAACCTCGACATCGCCATTGACCGTGCCGTCGATAGTCACCGTGTCGCCCGCGAGCGCTGCCGACTTGACGGAGCCGCGCAGGGCGACCGTCTCGCCCACTGCGTAGAAGCAACTGGCAGTGCTATCGGTGTTGAGGACGATGTGCTGGCCGGCAACCGTAACGCTGCCGTCAACCGTGGTCTTGGCGATATCGATAGTGCGTGCCGCCAAGCGGACGGCGCCACCCACCGTGCAGTCGCGGATAGAGAGGGTATCGCCCGCGGCGATGATATCGCGGTCGATGGACACATCATCCAAGTTGAGGGCCTGACCGGCCCAGTACAGGTCACCCTCAACGCCGGACGGATTGGCGTCATTGTCGGTCGCAAGTACGTTGCCTGCGGTGTCCGTGCCGGCGAACGACGCCGTGGGAAGCACGGTGATCGCCAGCGCGATGAGCGCGAATAGGATGGTGATGCGGCCCCATGCTTTACGGCGCTGGGTCAACGGGAATTGATTGCAGGGCATAGTGAATCCTTCGTTAGATACTCGGCATATATCTAACAGGGTACCCAACGCGTGGGCGCTCTAAAAGAACCTCTCGGTTGCATTTCGAAGGGTCGTGCCGTGCTGTCTACTTTTTACGGTGCAAGAAGCGCGCGATATCTTCTTCGGTGGGGCTTTTGATGTCAAAGCGCAGCGAGAGCCAGCGCAGACCCATGGTCACGACAACGCATACGACCAGCGCGGCGACATTGCTCATGATGCCGCTCATAACGAGACACACATAGCTTGTCGATCCGGCGATGGCGGCGATGGCATAAAAGTTAGTACGTTGGAAAATGCCCGGAACCACGCCCATAAAGCCGTCGCGCAACATGCCGCCGCCCACCGCGGTGAAAAAGCCCATCATGATGCACACCGCCGGCGCAAAGCCGTAGACCAGCGCCTTGTCTGCTCCAGTGGCGGCGTAGATGCCGACCGAGATGATGTCGAGCAGGGGAATGAGTTTTTCGGGTTTGTCGACGATTGCCGGGAAAATATAGATGATGGCTGCTGTGGCAATGGAAAGTGGCAGCGCCATCGGCTGGTTGAGGATGTAGACGTTGCCCACCTGCAGCGTCATGTCGCGCAAGAGACCGCCGCCCAGACCGCAGACCACCGCGAGCGCGACCGCGCCCACCAGGTCGAGCTTGTGCTCGCGCGCAACCAGCACACCCGAGATCGATGCAGCGACAACAGCGAACATCTCGAGCCAAAACGGAATGGCGACCATGGCATCCGATGCATGTGAGGTAATGGTCATAGCGGCGACGACGGGCAAGATGGGGTCCTTTGGATTACGGATTTGGACAATGCCCGTACATAGTACATGTTCGGCGCCGATTGCGACCCTATTGCTCGGCAAACGGTCGGGACTGGGTGGGGGCATGGCGTTGCTGGAATGCCAGGGGTCCAGAACATGTACGTCACCCTCCAAAAACGACATTTTCCGACATCTTTGGAGGCTGACGTACATGTTTGGATTGAGCTCACAGCATGAGTGAGTTGATTTACTCACATCCGGTATATTTCCCCACTTCAACGGACATAAGAGTTGGATACCGGCTCAGAGCGAGAGGCCCTCAATGGATACCCCTGTTCTCATTTCGCATAAAACCGCATGGCTTGTCCATCATGCACCCCAGAATTTGGTTCAGTCTCTTGCGCGGCACGACTACCAGATAGGCGCACAAGGCATCTCCACCCAGCAACGTGTTGCGCGCATACGACAGGCCCTTACCGACTGCGGCATTCCGTCCGATATGCTTAAGACTATCGATATCGCGGTTGTATTCGAATTTGAGCGAATTCGTACCAAAGGCGTCGTTTGCCACATTCTTGGACAAAATCTTCCCTACGAGCATATTAACGAGTTGACGCCCGGAATCTTCATCACCGACGAAGCCTTCACCTTCGCGCTCGCTGCCGAGTGGATGGATAGGATCGAATATCTCGAATATGGCTATGAAGTTTGCGGCGATTATCGCATGAGGCTCAATCCCGCCGACCCTTATACCGAGCAACCAGCCACCACCTCCAAGGATGAAATAACCGAACTGCTCGATCGGCACCCCGGCAAACCCGGTGCCACACGTGCACGGCTTGCGCTCAGGCACATCTACGATCACTCGGCCTCGCCTATGGAGACCGCTTCGGCAATCGCCCTCTCGCTCCCAACAAGCGAAGGCGGCGTTGGCATCCGAGGTATCGAACTCAACAAACCGCTCGAGATCCCTCAACGTCTCTGGCATTGCGCCAAAGCTCGAACACTCAAAATCGATGCGCTCGTGACCTATAAGCGCAGGGCGCTCGGTATCGAATATAAGGGCGGTTTTCACGATGAGCTCGAGCGCAAGGGAGCAGATGCGGAGCGAGAGGCCGTTCTCTCCCAAATGGGATATCGAATCGTTACGCTCACTTCGGCTCAGTTCAGTAGTCAGCTCGCCTTTCACCGCGCCATGAACAACATTCGCGAAGCACTCGGCATGCCTCGCTGTACCGACACCGGGTACCAGAGAAAACAAAACGAACTACGCAAGGCACTTATCCGCAACTGGAAAAGCATACGAGACGAGGAGGCACCTTCCGAATAGTGCCGCTCCCGTGAGCTCAATCCAAACGTGTACGTCAGCCTCCAAAGATGTCGAAAAATGTCGGTTTTGGAGGGTGACGTACATGTTTGGGGAAGCGTGGGATCGAGACGTATTTCGATAACAAAAAAGCTCCCATTCTTGGGAGCTTTCTCAACCAAAATGGCGGAGGAGGAGGGATTCGAACCCTCGTGACCTTATACAGGCCAAACGGTTTTCGAGACCGCCGCATTCAACCACTCTGCCACCCCTCCGCGTGGGGTAAAAACAAAGCAGGCTCGAAGGCCTGCTTTGGAATTAACTGGCGGAGAGTCAGGGATTTGAACCCTGGAGACGCTTTTGACGCCTACACGATTTCCAATCGTGCTCCTTCGGCCACTCGGACAACTCTCCGTTAAATGCGAAAGTCAGTATACACGAGGAATCGCAAAGTGCAAACAGAAAAGTTGGCATTTTTTAAAACGCTCGGCCGCGCTTGGCGTTGCAGTGGGGTTTGAAGTGCCAAAAAAACGGCTTCCGACCAGCGTGGTTGATCAACTCAATTGTTCAAAAGGGGTATTCATAAGTGACTTGGCAATGAATATAAAAATCTTTGGGTGGTGTTGTGGACCACTGGTATGCATTTTGCGACCACAGCCTTGTGCCCGTTGACCTGTGGCTTGGCTCAGCTTGTCCCCACGGCACCGTATCTTGTCCACAGATCCGTCAAGCTTTTGGTCGGCATTTGGTTGGAATGCGCATGAAACGTCGTGCGAGTATGGGCATATGTGGAGGTCATGAGGTTGTAGCTGCATATTCTTGCAGCCTGGGAGGTTGAAAGATATTATTACCAAGTCTTTTCCTGCTTCAGGCGCACCTTCACGACCTGAAGCCACATTTGCCCAGAGGAGGTGACAATATGAAGGCTTATGAACTGCTGTTCTTTGTTGACC
>JAXIZX010000248.1:0-3838 GCA_036303765.1 Collinsella sp.
CTACACCTGCACGCTCGACCCGTCCAGGGCCATCTACGTCCCGCGCGGCGTGGGCAACTCCTTCCAGGCCCTGGAGGACGGCACCGCCTACACCTACCTGGTGGACGCCCACTGGTCGCTCGAGCTCAAGAGGACCTACACCTTCGTGAACCTCGCCGACCCCGAGCTCGCCATCGAGTGGCCGATCCCCCTCGACGAGGCCACCGTATCCGAGGCCGACCTCAACCACCCGTACCTCAAGGACGTCGTCCCCATGGCGCCGAAGCGCACGCTCGTCACCGGCTGCGACGGCCAGCTGGGCCATGCGGTCCGCGCGCTCGCCGAGGAGCGCGGCGTCGCCAAGGACTTCGACTTCTGCGACATCGACACCTTCGACATGTCCGACCCGGCGGCCTACGGCAAGTACGACTGGTCGCTCTACGGCACGGTCATCAACTGCGGCGCCTACACCGCCGTGGATAAAGCCGAGACCCCCGAGGGCCGCGTGACCGCATGGAAGGCCAACGCGACCGGCCCCGCCCTCCTCGCCCGCACCTGCGCCGGGCACGGGATCACGCTCGTGCACGTGTCCAGCGACTACGTCTTCGACGGCACCGCCGAGGTGCATGACGAGGACGAGCCCCTCAGCCCGCTGTCCGTCTACGGCCAGACCAAGGCCGCCGGCGACATCGCCGTGGCCGGGTGCCCGCGCCACTACATCATGCGCTCCAGCTGGGTCATCGGCGAGGGCCGCAACTTCGTCAAGACGATGAAGGGCCTGTCCGACCGCGTCGCCGACCCCGAGGACGGGCTCGAGCAGGTCACGGTCGTTGACGACCAGCTGGGCCGCCTGACCGTCACGCGCGACATGGCCGAGGCCATCTTCCACGTGCTGGGGACGCACGCCCCCTACGGCACCTACGACTGCACCGGCTCCGGCACCGTCAAGTCCTGGGCCGATATCGCCCGCGCCGTCTTCGAGGCCGCCAACGGCAACGGGGACAGGGTCGTGCCGGTATCGACCGCCGACTACTACGCGAGCGCCGAGGGCCCCGTCGCCCCGCGCCCGGTCCACTCCGCGCTCGACCTGTCCAAGCTCGAGGCTGCCGGCTTCCACATGCCCGACTGGGAGGAAGAGCTGGGGGAGTACATCAAGACGCTCTAGCCGCTATTAACTTTTCGAGAGTAAAAGCCGCCGTTCTTTAACGGCGGCTTTTCTTGTTGGTGGCTATCTGCGCAGTGGTGCCAATAGTTTTTTGCGGAAGATCTACCTCTCGCTTGGCATGGAAGTAGGGTGGCCGGGCTGGTCGTCGTAGGCGTATTTGCTGTACACGTTGACCTCCCACTGCTTTTTTTCGACCTTTGCTACAGAATCTAGGATGAAGCCGGTCGCAAGGCTCAGGCCGCACAGGAACATAAACGAGGCGGCGAGCATAGCGGTGGGGAAGCGCGGGACGAGGCCGGTCTGGAAATATTCGACAACGATGGGCATGCCCAGGGCGAGGCCGAATACCGCGAACAGAAGCGCAACGAGGCTGAAGAACTTCAGCGGGCGGTAGTCCTTGAACAGCGTGCCGATCATCGCAACGACTTTAATGCCGTCGCTCACGGTGTTGAGTTTGGACTCGGAACCCTCGGGACGGTCGCGGTACTCGATGGGCACATCTTTGATGCGCCAGCGGTGGTCGACGGCGTGGATCGAGAGCTCGGTTTCGATCTGAAAGCCCTCGGAAAGCACTGGGAAGGTTTTAACGAACGGGCGGCTCATGGCGCGGTAGCCTGTCATGACGTCATCGAAGCTGTAGCCATAGATCCACTTGATCATGGCGCGGACCAGATTATTGCCAAAGCCGTGGAAGGCACGCTTGTTCTCCTCGGCGTAGGTGCCGTTGGAAAGGCGATCGCCTACGGTCATGTCGGCCGTGCCGTTAAGGATGGGCTCGCAGAGGGCCTTGGCCGCCTCGGCGGGGTAGGTGTCGTCTCCGTCGACCATCAGGTAGCAATCGGCGTCGATATCGCGAAACATCTGGCGGCACACGTTGCCCTTTCCCTGACGGGGCTCAAAGCGGACTGTGGCGCCGTGCTCGGTGGCAATGCGTGAGGTATCGTCCGACGAGTTGTTGTCATAGACATAGACCGTCGCCTGCGGAAGCTCGCGGTGAAAGTCGTCGATGACTTTGCCGATCGTGAGCGCTTCGTTGTAGCAAGGGATGATGACGGCGATGGATTCAGAATTCACTTAATGCTCCTTATACATTCAATCCTAGAAAGTATAGCCGTTTGGGCCTGGCATCCTAAGATGTGGGTTAGTTCTCCAGTTTTGTTGCGCGAATCGTTTGCATGGCCGTCGGGTCTATACTGTTCGTTTGTCAACGATTACGAGTAAAGGAGTTGCATCCGTGTCGGATCAGACAAAGCAACAAGAAACTCGCAGTCTGCCTGCGACGTTTGCTAAGAACGAATTTGAGAAGGACGCGTTTATCCTTCGTCAGCTGGTTACCAAGGATTTTAAGATCAAGTATCGCCGTAGCGTTCTGGGCGTCGCATGGTCGGTGCTCAACCCGCTGCTGATGATGATCGTCATGGCCATCGTGTTCTCGACGATTTTTGGCCAGGGCCGCAATGGCTCAATGACGCCCGAGATGTACCCGCTGTACTTGATCGTGGGTAACATCACCTTTGCCGTCATGTCTGAGTCTACTAACCAGGCCCTGACGTCGATCGTGGGCGCTGCCCCTCTGCTCAAGAAGGTTAAGGTGCACCGCTGGGTTTTCCCGGTGCAGAAGGTGCTCTTCTCGCTGGTCAACTTTGCCTTCTCGCTGGTCGCCGTCGCCATCGTCATGCTGTGGTTCCGCGTTATGCCTTCTTGGCACCTGATTCTGTTGCCGGTTTGCCTGCTGCTGCTTATGTGCTTCTGCATGGGCCTGGGCATGATGCTCTCTGCCCTTACGGTCTTCTTCCGCGACGTTATGCATCTGTGGAGCGTCGTCATTACGGCGTGGACTTACATTACGCCCATCTTCTGGACGACTGACTATATTGCGCAAATGCCGCATCTCGTGCGTATCTTGATGTATGCGAACCCCATGTTCAACTACCTGCAGTTTATGCGCGATATCTTCCTGTTCCAGACTACGCCCTCGCTTATGACGTTTGGTATGTGCGTCGCTTGGGCGGTTCTTGCGCTTATTATTGGCTATACCGTGTTCCATAAGTCCGAGCGCAAATTTATCCTCTACATCTAAGGAGTGCTGTGATGACTGAATCTGTTGTTGATTACAGCGAGCAGCCTCTGGCTGTCGAGGTCGACGACGTCACCATGATCTTTAACATGGCGTCCGAGTCGCTGACCAACCTCAAGGAGTACTTCATTAAGCTTGCCAAGCACGAGCTGTTCTTTGAGGAGTTTCGGGCGCTTAAGCACATCTCGTTCGATATTCATCGCGGCGAAGTTGTGGGTCTGGTCGGCACCAATGGTTCCGGCAAGTCTACGATGCTCAAGATCATCGCTGGCGTGCTTGAGCCCAGTGAGGGCAGCGTTAAGGTGCACGGTAACATCGCGCCGCTGATTGAGCTTGGTGCCGGCTTTGACCCCGAGCTGACCGCCCGCGAGAACATCTATCTGAACGGTGCCCTGCTCGGCTACACCAAGGAGTTCATCGACGCCAACTTTGACGGCATTATCGAGTTCGCTGAGCTGCAGAACTTTGTCGACATGCCGCTTAAGAACTTCTCCTCGGGCATGGTGGCGCGTATCGCCTTTGCAATCGCGACGATTACCGAGCCCGATATTCTGATCGTTGACGAGACGCTGTCCGTCGGTGATGTGTTCTTCCAGCAGAAGTGCGAGGCCCGCATC
>JAXIZX010000249.1:0-4544 GCA_036303765.1 Collinsella sp.
ACAAAGGCCGAGAAGCGAATGCACTCAGGGCAAATGTGCTGGTAGTTGGCAGCGTCGGTCGCACCGATCACGGTCGAGGGCACAATTGCCACTGGCTCGAATGATCCGTTTTCCTCCGTCCCCTTTGGATCACGGAAGTAGCGGGCGGCAATGGCGCGAACGGCCTCGAGTCCCGGTCCACCGATGCGCGGGGACGGCGAGGGCTCAGAGCTGCCGGGGCCGAGTTCGACCTCCACACGTCCGACAAGGCCCGCCGCGGCAACCGACTCGCAGCAGCGCGCCACAACGTCGGCCACGCTCGTGCCCTCGAGCATGCGGAAGTTGATATTGGCCCACATATTCTGCGGCATTACGTTGGCGCCGGTGCTGCCACCCTCGATCTGCGTGGGCGCGCAGGTGGTCGTCACCAGCGGATAGAGCTTTTTGCTGGCGAGGCAATCGCGGACAATGGCATCCCCGTTGGCGGCAATTTCATCGGCCGTGTAGAGCCCCAACTCGACGAGCTGGGCGGCAAGCAAGTCGGTCACGCGCGTCGGCCACTCGATATCACAGATTGCGGTGATGGCACGGCTGAGCACCTCGAGCGATGTGCCACCGTAGGGGTTGGACGAATGCCCGCCCTCACTCTTCGTCTTGAGCACGATATCGGCATAGCCCTTCTCGGCAAGGTCGGCGTGCATGAGCCAGTCCTCGCCCGCGCTGTACTCGGCAGCCGAAACGATGCGGTAGTCGCCCTCGTCGATCAGGTACTCAAGCTCAATGCCGCGCTCCTCGAGCGCGCGGCCGATGGCGCCTGCGCCGTACTGCGTAGTCTCCTCGTCCTGGCCAAAGGCCAGGAGCAGCGTGCGCTCGTGCTGCCAACCGTGCGCCAGCGCATACTCAACCGCCTCGAGAATGCCTGCGACCTGGTCTTTCATATCGATGGCGCCGCGACCCCAAATGTAGGTGTCGTCCACATGTCCGCTAAAGGGGGCATGCGTCCAGTCAGCCTCGGTGCCGGGTACCACGGGAACCACGTCCACGTGGCCCATGAGCATAATGGGCTTGAGGGCAAGGTCGGAACCGCTAAGCGTCACCAATAGCGAATGGTCGATAAGCTCGACCTTACCCGCCGTAAATACGTGCGGCCAAGCCTGCTGCATATACGCGCGCAGGTCGTCGAACGGCTGCCAGTTCACCGCCTCGGCATCCATACTCGAGATGGTCGGAAACGACAGCACGCGGCCCAGGCGCTCGCACGCACCAGCTTCGTCCAAATCGGCAAAATCATCCTCATGCGCAAAGAAGCGCCAAACCTCGGCCATGACATCCTTTCGATTGTGATGACGAGGGCCGCCCCACGGGAGCGGCCCTGTCATGCAAACATTTGCGGTCGGTTACTTGTCCTCGAGATAACGCGAGAGGAACTCGCGGGTGCGCTGGTGTTTGGGGTTGCCAAAGATCTCGGCCGGCGCGGCGTCCTCGAGCACCACGCCCTTATCCATAAAGACCACGCGGTCGGACACGGTTCGGGCAAAGGCCATCTCGTGCGTGACGACGACCATGGTCATGCCGTCGGCCGCGAGCTTGCGCATGACCTCGAGCACCTCGCCCACGATCTCGGGGTCGAGCGCGGAGGTCGGCTCGTCGAACAGCATGATCTGCGGATTCATGCATAGGGCGCGGGCGATGGCCACGCGCTGCTTTTGGCCGCCGGACAGGCGACCCACGGCGGCGTGCGCGAACTTTTCGAGCCCCACACTCGTCAAATGCTCCATCGCGACCTTCTCGGCCTCGGCCTTGCTCATTTTTTTGAGCGTGACGGGCGCAAGCGTGCAGTTGTCGAGCACATCCATGTTGTTGAACAGGTTAAAGCCCTGGAACACCATGCCGATGTCCTCACGCAGCTTGTTAATGTTGCAGCGCTCGGCCGTAAGGTCCTGGCCGTGGAACCAGATATGGCCCGCGTCCGGGGTCTCGAGCAGGTTGAGGCAGCGCAGAAAGGTCGATTTGCCCGAGCCTGAGGCGCCGATAATGGTGACGACCTCGCCGGGGTTAACGGACAGGTCGATGCCCTTGAGCACCTCGAGCGAGCCAAAGCTCTTGCGCAGGCCCTCGACGCGGATGAGCGGCTCATTGGTCTGTGCGGCGGCCGCGGTGCCGGTAGTGGCGGTATCTGCCATGATGATTCTCCTCGTCTTGAGCCTAGTTGGAGCTGGGCAGCGTGACCGGAGCCTCGGCGCCGAGCTTTTTGCCAAAGGCCTCGAGCAGGCGGCTCGCCACGAGCGTCAGGATCAGGTAGACCACGAGCGCCACGCAGTAGACCTCCATCTGGCGGTAGTACACGCCGGCGACGGTGGTGGTGGCGTACATGAGGTCAAACACGCCGATGACCGAGAGCACCGACGAATCCTTGATGTTGATGATGAGCTCGTTGGTGAGCGCCGGAATCGCGTTTTTAATGCCCTGGGGGAACACGACTTTGCGCATAGCTTGCCACTGCGACAGGCCCAGCGAGCGTGCTGCCTCGGCCTGGCCGGGATCGATGGACTCGATGCCGCCGCGCAGGACCTCCATCATGTAGGCGGTGGAGTTGAGCGAGATGGTGACGAGGCCGGCGGTGAAGGTGCTCCAGATCTGGTTGGCCTGGGCGGTCTCGAAGCCCATGCCGCGCAAAACGGTGAAGCCCGCGTAATAGATGAGCAGACCCTGGACCATCATGGGCGTGCCGCGCACGATGGTGGAGTAGACGGTCGCAAAGCCGCGGCCGATACTCTTAAAGAAGCGCACCAGGTCGTTGTCCACGCGATCGAAGGTCTGAATGCGTAGGAACACGAAGAGCAGCGCCAGGAAGAATGCGATGACGGTGCCGAAGGTGGCAAGCGCGATGGTGATCTCGATACCGCGAATGAAGAAGTCCCCGCTCTTGTAGGTCATGTAGACCAGGCTCGACAAAAAGTCGCTGGGGTTGGAATCCGAGACAATGCTCACCTGCACCAGGTCGATAAACGACATGACGCAGCGGTCGATAAAGAAAACTGCCGCGATGGCGACCACGACGTAGCTGCCTAAGCGTGCTCCACGACGGAAACGCTCGGATGCGAACGGCGACTTTTCGCGATAGTCGCTCCAGTGCATAAGCTTGGTGACCAGCGCCGCCGCCGACACGACGAGCCACGCCCACAGGATCGCCCAAAGGCAATCTTGGAACACGCCCGTGGGGGCCAAGAAGCTCAGCGGCGTGGGGTTGCGCTGGCTAAACGCCAGGCCGAGCGCCGCGATAACGCTCGTGCCCAGGTATACATAACGGTGGTCGGCCCTGATAAAGGAGGCCAGGCGATTAATGGTTTTCATGCTGCCTCCCTATGCCGGCTGACGGTCAAGGCACGCGTCCCACATTTGGTCGCGCTCCTCTTGGCTAATGCCCTTGAGTGTCTTGTCGATGAGCTTAAGCAGCTTGTCCGAGCCCTTGCGGCAGCCGACGTTTGCCGTGACCTCCTGCTTAAAGCCCTCGCCCTCGGCAAATCGAATCGGCACGATACCCGGGTTTTGGGCCATATAGCCCTTCTCGTTCTCGGTATTGTAGGTCACGGCGTCGCAGGTGCCCTGCAGCAGGTTCGAAAACACCGTGGGGACCGAATCGACCGGGTTCTTGTGGACAACGCCCGGGATCTCGTCGATGACGGTATCGAGCATGGTGTCCTTTTGGCCGAGGACCGTTGCGCCGCTAAAGTCGCTGAGCTTGGTCGCATTTTGGTAGGGCGAGCCCTCTTTTACGAACAGGCCAAAGTAGCCAATGAAGTACGGGTCGGAAAAGCCGACGGACTCCTCGCGCTCGGGCGTGGCGCTCATGCCGGCAATGATGAGGTCGATCTGGCCGTTGTTGAGCGAATCGATAAGACCCGAGAAGCCCTGCTTGACGGCGACGGGCTCGCCACCGAGGGCCTTGCAGACGATCTTGGCGATCTGCACGTCGTAACCATCGGCATAGGCGCCCTGCACGTTGTCGATGGGGATAGTGTACTTGCTGGCTTCGGAGACCTGCCAGTTGTACGGGGCGTAGGCCGCCTCCATGCCGATGCGGATCTTGTCCTTGCCGATCACGGAATCGGACAGGTCGTCGCGACCGCCGCCCGTCGTGGGCTGGGCCACTTCCAGCGTGGAGGGGCGCTGGCAACCGGCAAGTGCGCCGGCGACGACGGAAGCGCTCGCAGCAAACGCACTGCCTAAGAAGATACGACGGCTGCACACCGGCTGTGGATGCGCGTCGCGTTGATGGGGAGAATGCATAATCTGCCTTCCCTGTTGAATCGTATGCTGACGACTTAACAGGATATACGCCAGCAACTAGCAGCGCAGCACAAGCTCGAAAAATTAATAGACACGCGGTAGTCATTGGGGACGCCGATGTTTTGGCAATGCCGGCGAGCGACGTCCAGAGCGAACAAGTGGCATGAAAAAGGCAAGGCATGACCAGAAGGGCGATGCCTGGCCTTTTGAATGACCACTTGTCGCTCTGGACGACGCGCAGCATCGACCGAGCGGCGGAACCTCTAGAGCAAGGT
>JAXIZX010000250.1:0-14365 GCA_036303765.1 Collinsella sp.
GACAACGCCTACCGCCGTGGCGTCAACGCAGACGGCAACCCCGTGGCGCGCCAGCTGGTCGAGCAGGTGTTTGAGCCATGCGACACCACGTGGCGCGGGCTGGGGCCGATTGCGGCTTCGGGACTCGCCATTCGTCCCGAATTCTCGCGCTTTGATGCCCGCACCCGCTTTGATGTGCCCGTTGAGGCGACAGTCGAGCCGCGCGGGTGCCGCTGCGGCGACGTGCTGCGCGGGGCCATTACGCCGAGCGACTGCCCCCTGTTCGGCCACGCTTGTACGCCCGAGCATCCCGTCGGCCCCTGCATGGTGAGCTCCGAGGGCAGCTGCGCAGCATATTTCCGCTACCGAGGCTAATAGGTTCCGCCGTTCTAACGAACGGCGGACCAGTCGACGCTGCGCCTCACCCATATAATTCCACCCACGATTGGAGTTTTCGATATGTCCCATAGCGTTACCGATAGCACCGTCCTGTTGGGCCACGGCTCCGGCGGACAGATGATGAAGCGCATCATCGATGAGGTCTTTTTAGATGCCTTTGGTTCGCCCGAGCTGCTCGAAGGCAACGATGCCGGCGTCGCCGCGCTGCCCGCGAGCGGGTGCATCGCCATGTCGACCGACAGCTTTGTAGTCTCGCCGCAGTTCTTCCCCGGTGGCAACATCGGCCGCCTCGCCGTGTGCGGAACCGTCAACGACGTCGCGACCTCGGGTGCCAACGTGCGCTACCTATCGTGCGGCTTTATCCTCGAAGAGGGCTATCCCATGGATAAGCTCCACCAGATTGTGCAGACGATGGCCGAAACGGCACGCGAGGCGGGCGTGTCCATAATCACGGGCGACACCAAGGTGGTCGAGCGCGGCGGGGCCGACGGCGTCTACATCAATACCGCCGGCGTGGGCGAGGTGCCTGCGGGCGTGGCGCTCAGCGGCGCAAACTGCCAGCCCGGCGATGTCATCCTGGTATCGGGTACGCTGGGCGACCACGGCATCGCCATCATGAGCCAACGCGAGGGCCTAGCGTTTTCGAGCACCATCGAAAGCGACGCCGCGCCGCTCAACCACCTGATTGCCGATGTGCTTTCCGCAGCACCCGACACACGCTGCTTCCGCGACCCCACGCGCGGTGGCCTGGCCTCGACGCTCAACGAGTTTGCGCAGGCCAGCGGCGTTGCCATGGAGGTCGACGAGGATGCCGTGCCCGTGCGTCCCGACGTGCAGGCCGCCTGCGAGATGCTCGGCTACGATGTGCTGCAGGTGGCAAACGAGGGCAAGATGGTTGCCGTCGTGCCGGCCGAACAAGCCGATGCGGCGCTGGCCGCCATGCGCGCCGCCCGCTACGGCGAGAACGCCGCGATTATCGGCCGCGTGCTGCCACTTGGATCGGACGCTCGACCCGCCGTGCGCGTACGTACCGGCTGGGGCTCGACCCGCATCCTCGACATGCTCGTAGGAGAGCAGCTGCCGAGAATTTGCTAGGGCGAAACCACACGGTCGGCGCGATGCGGCCTGATACCCCTGGAGATGTTCAGATTCCAAGCACGCCCAACGCGGAAGCCCAGTATTATGGGGTGCGTTTTAAACCCAATGACGGGAGTTTTTATGGCAGCAGCTTTTTCCCATGTGATCTTTGACCTGGACGGCACCATCCTCAACACGCTCGAGGACCTGGCGGCCGCCGGCAACCATACCTGCGAGGCGCACGGCTGGCCCACGTTTGCCGTTGACGAGTACCGCTACAAGGTGGGAAACGGCATGCTCAAGCTGGTTGAGCGCTTTATGCCTGCCGAGTATGCGGGCGACGGCCGCATGTTTGAGCAGACGCTTGCCGAGTTTAGGGCTTACTACGGCGAGCACAAGGAGGACCACACCGCCCCCTATGCCGGCACAATCGAGATGCTCGACCGCCTGCGTGCCGCGGGCGTGCAGCTTGCCGTGCTCACCAACAAGGACCACGTCTCGGCGGCTCCGCTTATCGAGAAGTATTTTGGTTCCGAGCGCTTTGCGCTGGTACAGGGCCGCGTCGATGCGTTTCCGCCCAAGCCCGAAGCACCCGTCACGCTACATGTGATGGAAGAGCTGGGCGCCAATCCGGCAACCACGCTCTATGTGGGCGATTCCAATGTCGATATCCTGACCGGCCACAACGCCGGCCTTAAGAGCGCGGGCGTCAGCTGGGGCTTCCGCGGCCGCGCAGAGCTGGAAGCCGCCGGCGCCGACTACGTGGTGGACACCCAGGGCGAGCTCGCAGCGCTGATCCTGGGCGAGTAACGAGCGACACTGCTTAACGCAGCTGCGACAATTCTTCCGCGCGGAAAGCGCATCCCGTTTTGGAGCTCCGGAATGGGATGCGCTTTCCGTTTGAGGCGCATCAGGGAAACCGCATCCCGTTTCAGAGCAATATTCCGGGTCGCACTTTCCGTAACCCACCCCATCCGGAAACCGCGACCCACTATTCGGCCAAAAACCGGGTCGCGGTTTCCCAAGCACTCGATGCAACGCTGGCACAAGGAATGTCCCCAACTGCCGCCTGGTCATTTAAGAACGTCCCCAATGACTACAAGTGCCGCACCATGGCAACGCCGCAGGTAGAGGACGGACAGCGAGCGGACACCAGAGCGAACAAATTGGCATGAAAAGAGGACGGCATAGACCTTCTGGTCATACCGTCCTCTTTGAATGACAAGTTGTCGCTCTGGTGCCCGCGCAACGTCGAGCAGTTGCGGCGTTTGGTAAAACGCCGCAACGAACTAGCTCAGCATTGCATTCATCATCTCGGAGTTGACGGAGTCGTCGGCAGACCACTCGCCATCGTCGTTGCAGGTGTACTTGAAGATAACCGTGGTCTTCCTGGGCTCGGTGGCCTTGGTCACATCGACCATAACCTGACCGGCCATCTTGTACAGCTCGTCATCGGAAGGAACCGTGTCAAGCGCAGCGACCTTCTCCTGATACTGGGTGGAGAAGTCCTCGACGATCTTGTTCATAGATTTGCATGTAATAGAGACCTCGGCGGTCGCGACACCCTTGTCCTCGTCGACCGTCACGTCGCCGATCTTGTAGTCAAAGCCCTCAAGATAGGTCTTGGCGTACTCCTTGGGATCGATACCCAGCTGCTCGAACTCGTCGCCCGAAGCCTCCTCCAGACCAGAGAGGAAGTCGTCGCCACCGTTCTTGACCTCGTCAAACTGCGTCGTAAGATCCTCGGTGATGAGCTCCTCAACCGAAGGACCTCCACAGCCGGAAAGCACGACCACGCATGCAACCAAGACGGCCATGAGGGGCGCAAGCAGCAGCTTCTTTTTCATGTTGTTCCTCCCAATGAGCGGCACCGCGCTTCCCGGACGCGGCACACGTTGTAATAAGTAAGCCCATACTATCCACTTATGAACACCCTCGGCAACGCGAAGGCGTGGTCGGTTCGTTTTAGCGTCCGAACGGTTTGCAAGCCCGCCCAACGTGCAATAAAACGCTTCCCCACGGTGCAATAAAAAAGGTGGCCGGAAAACCCGACCACCCTTGCACATCCTTTGGACGCCGCAGTTTACTTGCGGACGACCTTGACGATGGCGTCACCGGCGGCGACGGCGGACTCTGCCTCGACGGTGAGCTCGACATCGGCAAACTCGGCGGTGTTGGACACGGCCACGACGACGCAGTCCTTGTAACCGGCAGCGGCGATCTTGGCGCGGTCGATCTTGAGTATGGGCTGGCCAGCCTTCACAACGTCGTCGGCCTTGACGAAGCCCTCGAAGCCATCGCCGTTCATGTTGACGGTATCGACGCCAACGTGCACCAGAACCTCGATGCCGCTATCGGACTGCAGACCCACGGCGTGACCCATGGTGACGGTCACCTTACCGTCGCAGGGAGCGTAGACCAGATCGTCCTCGGGCCACACGGCACAGCCCTTGCCCAGAACCTCGCCGCCAAAGACGGGATCGGGCACGTCGGCCATCTTGATGACCTTGCCCTTGACGGGCGAGCACAGCACGTCGGCGCCGGCAGAAGCAGAGATGGAGGCCGGAGCAGCGGCAGCCGCGGGCTCAGCCTTCTTCTTGAACATATCAAACAGACCCATACGTTTTCTCCTCTTGATTAAGCGCAACGTTGTGCGCATGCCTACGGTAATTATAGTGCCAAATGACCAAAATACTAAGGCGAGGGCTCGAATCGCAAGCCCTTCTCGGTAGTGCTCGTGGGATGAGCATCTCCTTTGCATCGCGGTTCGATAAGCCGAGTATCGCCCACGCGCGGGACGGGCAGAAGCGGGCGCACCAAACCCGATACTTCTTTTCGCTCTCGAGTCCTGCCGCCGCCCCGTCCCTGACACTTCCTGATACCGACCGAAACGTGCCAAAATAAAACCGTCCCTTTTGGTAGGTTTGGCGAGTGTGGATTTTCGGACGCTTAACTAACGAGCGTGGATAATCTCCCACTTTGACTTTGAGGCCGTCACCGAGCCAAAAACGGGAGATTATCCGCTCTCATTTTGGATAACCCCCCCCCTGTACCAAGCCGAGCTCCATGGTCAAGTAATAACGACTTCTCATCATTAGATTGTTTACATCAATTCTAATAACTATTTAATCCTTAAACTCGTTATTAGAATTGATATGATTAGCCTAATAACGAGTTTCCGGCACTAAAGATATGGAGGGCGCGATGCAAATCGAGGAGAACGGCCAGGGAACGCTCCGCAATAATCTATCGGGGAAATTGGCTTACTATTCGTTTTTTCCAACGCCCTTGCAATCATTGAGGCAGCTAAACCTCACCGAGGAAACCTATCGCACGCTTTCCGCATGCTCACGAAAGCTTGGAGAGCTTGAAGGCATGCTCTACTTTGTTCCCAACGCCGACATGTATCTGACAATGTACGTGCGCAAAGAAGCACTCCTTTCTTCGCAAATTGAGGGAACCCAGTGCACGTTTGACGACCTACTTAGTCCATCGCAAACACAACTCCATCATAAAGATGTCGCAGACGTCGTGAATTACGTCCGTGCTGTCGACCGCGGCGTAGAACTGCTCAAAAAGATGCCCTTGTGCACGAGACTTCTTAGGCAAGTTCATGCGGTCCTGCTGGACGGAGTGCGCGGAACGGAGAAGAATCCAGGCGAGCTGCGCTCCTCACAAAACTGGATTGGCCCCTCAGGCTGCACCATTGCAACCGCATCGTTTGTCCCTCCAAACATTGAAGATTTGAGTAACACGCTCCAGGACCTCGAACGCTTTATCAATGAGCCTCAAGTCGAAATGGATCCGATTGTGCGGGCGGCGCTCGTCCATTACCAATTTGAAACTGCCCATCCATTCCTAGACGGAAACGGTCGCCTGGGCAGGCTTCTCATTACACTTATGCTCATCAATGATGGCGTTCTTCATTCTTGCTTGTTCTATCCATCGTTCCAGTTCAAGAAAAATCGAAGCGAGTACTACCGGCAACTCACATCCGTAAGGGAGAGAGGCACTTACGAGGAATGGATAGAGTTTTTCTGCAACAGTCTTCTCGAGAGTGCGAAGGACTCGGTAGGGTCTTTAAAAAACCTTGTTGACCTCCATAACCGTTCCACAGCAACCATTACCGAAAATCTCGGAAGGACTGCTGCAAACGGGCAAAGGCTGTTGGGCATTCTTGAAGAGCACCCCATCGTCGACACTGCATTCATCGCTGCCCAACTCGATATCGGCAGAAGTACCGCGAGCTCGCTCGTCAAATCATTTGAAGAATTGGGTATCCTCCGTCCGCTCGACGAGTCAAGACAGAGATACCGGCAGTACGGGTATGAAGCGTATCTTTCGATTCTCAGGGAAGACGCCGAGCCGATTAGATAGGCATCGCAACCCAGGCAAATTAAAGCGAGCGCGGATAATCTCCCACTTTGAGCCCGCACACAGGCCAAAAACGGGAGATTATCCACGCTCATTCCTGAGTAGTCATTTATGAACGTCCCCAATGACTACTCCGGCAACGCCGATGTTTTGGCAACGGCAGCGAGCGGGCCGCATTCGGAGCAAGACGACGCCGCAGGTAGAGAACGGACAGCGAGCGGGCCGCATTTGAGACAAGGTGACGTGAAACGAAAGGGCGCTGACCTTCTGGTCGCGCCCTTGAAGTTGAACGTCAGATTGTCCAAATGCGGCCCGCGCAGCGTCGAGCCGTTACGCGGGTTGGTAAACCCGCGTAACTAACGTGCTCCGTACTGCTCGTAGTAGGCATCGATGGCGGCCTTGAGCTCGTCATCGATGACAACCTTGCCGTCGATCTCGTGGTTGTAGAGGGTCTCGACGACCTCTGCCATGGAAACGATGCTCGCGACGGGGAAACCGTACTTGGCCTCAATCTCCTTCTGCGCGGTGGTCACGCCACCCTTGCCGACCTCCATGCGGTTGAGGGACACGATCAGGCCCTTGATCTCAACATCAGCAGCAGCCTTAACCTTGGGATAGGTCTCGTCGATGGACTTGCCGCTGGTGGTGACATCCTCGACCATGACCACGCGGTCGCCGTCCTTGGGCTCATAGCCCAGCAGGTTGCCCTTGTCGGCGCCGTGGTCCTTGGCCTCCTTGCGGTCGCAGCAGTACTTGACCTCCTTGCCGTACAGCTCGTGGTAGGCAATTGCGGTCACGACGGCCAGCGGAATACCCTTGTAGGCCGGTCCAAACAGCACATCAAAGTCGTCGCCAAAGTTATCGTGGATAGCCTGGGCGTAATACTCGCCCAGCTTCTTGAGCTGGTAGCCCGTCACGTAAGCGCCGGCGTTCATAAAGAACGGGGACTGACGGCCGCTCTTGAGCGTAAAGCTGCCGAACTTAAGGACGTCGGACTCGACCATAAACTTGATGAACTCTTGCTTGTAAGCCTCCATGCGGGCTCCTCTCGTAATCGCGTACGTGCCTTCCAGTTTAGCGCAGGCGAAGCGTAGATGCGGGCGCGCTTTGGGGCCACGGCATTCTGTAAAGGCTTTGTCAAAGGGAATGGTTTTCCGAACAATGGGGTTGACATGTCAAACCCCCTCATCAAGAATACGGGCGGATTAAAAAGGGGTACGAGATACCCAAAGCGCGCTGCGCTCAGCCTTTAGGAGGTGTGCCATGGAAGGCAGTCCTAGTCGAAAAACCTGCATGTCGCCCTCGGCACGCCGCGAGGACTCCGCATCCGCATAACCACCAACAACAGATCGTCAAAACCACCACAAAGGTGCCTGTCCCCTTTGTGGTGGTTCGTGAGCTTGACGTGAGCGACATCTAGGTTTTTTTGCAACTCAATACGACACGTACGCTAACTCCCTTCAACAAGGAGGACCCTATGCTGATGCTCAAAACCGCCACGGTACTCGAAGCCATCTCCAAGCGCCGCCGCACGGCGCGCCCTGCCGCTCATACCGGCCTGTCCAAGAACACCATATTCGCCGCCACCCATAGTGCCGAGGACGCCCTCGTACTGCTTGACGCCACGGCAAACGGCCTCACCGCCGAGCAGGCAACCGAGCGCCTGGACGCCTCTGGCCCCAACACCATCGAGGCAACGACCAAGACGCTCGCCCGCCGCATCGCCGACGCCTTCATCGATCCCTTCGCCGGCATCCTCGCCGCGCTCGCGCTGGTCTCGCTCTACATCGACGTGCTCGCCGTGCCCGAGCCGCAGCGCGACCCCTCCACGGTCATCGTCATCGGCATCATGCTGCTGGTATCGGGCGGCATGAAGTTTATCCAGGAAGCCCGCAGCGGCAATGCGGCCGAGGCCCTTAAGGACCTGGTCTCCAACACTTGCACCGCCCTGCGCGACGGCGGGCGCATCGAGATCCCCTTCGACGAGCTCGTCCCCGGCGATGTAATCCGTCTCTCTGCCGGCGATATGGTGCCGGCAGATGCCCGCATCATCACCGCGCGCGACCTGTTTGTGATCGAGTCCGCACTCACCGGCGAGAGCGAGGCCGTCGAGAAGACCACCGCCGTCACCGTCGTCGAGGGCGCCGACGGCTCCGCACTGCCACTCTCTGCCTGCAAGAACATCGTCTTTACCGGCACCTCCGTGCAAAACGGCGCCGCCATGGCGCTTGTCGTTGCCACCGGCTCGGACACCTACCTGGGCGGCATCGCCAAGATGCTCAACGGGCGCGGCGAAAAAAGCGCGTTTGACCGCGGCGTCTCGAGCGTCTCCATGCTGCTGGTGCGCCTGATGCTCGTTATGGCGCCGGCCGTCTTTGCCATCAACGCCGCCACCAAGGGCAACGTCATCGACGCGCTGCTGTTCGCCACGAGCGTGGCCGTGGGCATCACGCCGCAGATGCTTCCCGTCATCGTGACCACGAGCCTGTCGCAGGGCGCCAAGGACCTCGCCCGTCGCCAGGTTATCGTCAAGGAGCTGCCGGCGATTCAAAACCTCGGAGCGATGGACGTCCTGTGCTGCGACAAGACCGGCACCCTCACCGAAGACCGCATCGTGCTCGAGCGCTACCTCAACACCGATGGCAACGAGGACGCGCGCGTGCTGCGCCATGCGTTTTTGAACAGCTTCTTCCAGACCGGCCTCAAAAATCTTATCGACCTGGCCGTAATCGACCGTGCCGATGTGACACCCTCGACCGTCGCACCCGATTCCATGCTGGGCCAGAGTCTGCGCGACCGCTATACCAAGGTCGACGAGGTTCCCTTCGATTTCTCGCGCCGTCGCCTGAGCGTAGTTGTCGCCGACGCCCAAGGCAAAACCCAGATGGTTACCAAGGGCGCTGCCGAGGAAATGCTCGAGATCTGCTCCTTTGTCGAGATCGATGGCATCGCTCAGCCGCTCACCGACGAGAAGCTCGCCCAGATTCGCAAGCAGATCGCCGGACTTAACGCCGAGGGCCTACGCGTAATTGCCGTGGCGCAGAAGACCAATCCGCGCTGCGTGGGCGAGTTTGGCATCGCCGACGAGTGCGACATGGTGCTGATGGGCTTTTTGGCCTTCCTCGATCCGCCCAAAGCAAGTGCCGCGGGCGCCGTCGCCACCCTCGAGGCCAAGGGCGTGGCGGTCAAGGTCCTAACCGGCGACAACGACCGCGTCGCCGCCACCGTCTGCGAGCAGATTGGTATCGATGCGAGCAACGTCTTGCTCGGCTCCGAGATCGATACGCTCGATGACGCCGAACTTGCCGAGCGCGCCGAGAAAACCCACCTCTTCGCCAAGCTCTCGCCGCTGCAGAAGGCGCGCCTGGTACGTGTCATGCGCGAGATGCTCGACCGCACCGTGGGCTTTATGGGCGACGGCATCAACGACGCCGCCGCCATGCGTGCGAGCGATTGCGGCATCTCGGTCGATTCGGCCGTCGATATTGCCAAGGAATCCGCCGATATCATCTTGCTTCAGAAGGACCTGGGCGTGCTCGAGCGCGGCATCCTCGAAGGCCGCCGCACTTACGGCAACCTGCTCAAGTACCTCAAGACCACGGTGAGCTCCAACTTTGGCAACGTGCTGTCCGTGACCGTCGCGAGCCTGTTCTTGCCGTTTTTGCCCATGAGCGCCCTGCAGCTGGTACTGCTGTCGCTGGTCTACGAGATCGTGTGCATCGCACTGCCGTGGGACACCGTCGATGACGCCTGGACTGCCCGCCCGCGTGCCTGGGACGCCGCGTCCATCAAGGGCTTTATGCTCGAGCTGGGCCCCGTGAGCTCGCTGTTTGACATCGTGACCTTCGCCGCGCTCTTCTTTGTCGTGTGCCCCGCCGCCGTGGACGCAAGCTGGCCCGAGCTTGCCGCCGCGGGCGACGTCGCGGGTATGGCGACCTTTGCCGCACTCTTCCAGAGCGGCTGGTTTGTCGAGTCCATGTGGTCGCAGACACTCGTGGTCCACATGTTGCGCTCCCCGCATCTGCCGAGCCCGCGCGACCACGCCGCGCCCGCATTGTGCGTTCTTACCGTGCTGGGCCTGGCGCTCGTCACCTGGCTGCCGGAAAGCCCCATCGCCGATGCGCTCGGCCTCATGGCACTGCCCGCGAGCTTTTTCGCGCTGCTCGTCGGCATCGTCACCGCCTACATCGCGCTCACTCAGCTGGCAAAGCGCCGCTACATTGCACGCCACGGCGAGCTGCTGTAGCAAGCAGACGGAAAACACCCTGCCAGTTGCCGTTGCCACTACCACAGCTGCCAACGCCGCTGCCGTTGCCTCTGCCGCCGCCGCAGTCTATCCCCCCAGCAGTTGCGGTGGAATAGTTCCTGTTTAAAGCCCCGTGACTTTAATTTAGGGACTATTCCACCGCAACTTATTGGGAGATTAGCTAGTCCTTGGGTGTCCAGGACCAGAAGAAGTTGATGAGGGCCACGCGCGAGGCGGTGCCGGTCTTTTTGTTGATCGAGGAAATGTGACGATAGAGCGTGGAGCGCGAAAGGAAGAGCGTTGTGGCGATGTCCTGAACGCTCTGGTCCGAAACGACCAAGACCTCAAGAATATCGCGCTCGCGCTCTGTAAGCCCAAAGGTGGCGACGAAAGCATCGAGGCGTTCATCGGACGTGAGCTCCGCTGCCTCCACGGGCTCGGGGTCGAAGCATGTGGGCGCAAGATCCCCACCAAGATCGTCGGTGGCAAGCGGCAGGCCATCCTGCATCACGGCATCATCGGCTCGTTGCCCCAACTGCCCCAGCAGCGTAATCGCAATGCCCACAAACATCACGAGCGCCGCACCGACCGCAGCCAGCACGTTTTGACTCGAGATAATCGCCACCGCCGGCGCCGTCACGAGCATCGAGCACACGTTGTTGACGACGCGACCCATGCACGGCCAAAAATATGACCAGCGCGCATAGAGCGAGACGGCGGCATATTTTGTGGTAAAGAACACCACGAAAAAGCCCGAGCCCAGATAAAAGATGATCGTGGCAGCAAGCTCGTTGCCGCCATTGCCATCGACGATGAGCACAAAGAACGAAAGCGTGGACAGTATGGCGGCACATGTCATGCCGATATTCATATACGAGCGGCCGTGCAGGTCAAATAGTGCGCCAGCGACCAACGAGCTCACGACAAGCAGCAGGCGCGGCCAATCGCCCAAATCGACGGCTCCGACAGCATGCAGGGTCGTGAAGCCCGCGTTGAGAGCGGCGAATACGCTGGAAAGATACGCCGTCGCCACGGTCAGGCGAACTACGGCGCGACGGAATGCCGCCTTTGCCTCGGGATCGTCATGCCACTTGGCGCCATATTCCAGAGCATCTACCGAAAGCCCGGCAGCACTGGGTTCAAAGTTGGGATCGGACTCGTCGCGCAGCTTGGCGCGTCGGGCACCGTGGAGCAACGCCACCTGCGCGATCGCACAGACGACCAGAACAGCCTGCTGAGGAATGCCGACAGGCATCACCATGTGGTTGAGAACCTGCACCAGAACGCCCATGGCGTAAGAAAGTGCGGCGGCGCGCGCCAAGCAGGGCGTTCGCGCAAAGCGCCGCGCAAAATTTGCATGGGCAGTCGATCCGCAGTAGCCCAGCGCGCAGCACGCCACCAAACCGCCGGCAATTACCACCTCAACCTGAACCGCCATAATCAACAGCAGCAATGCCGCCACCAGCAAAACGCCCGTGACGTCACTCGTTGCGTCGATAGCATGGGGACGGCGATAGTACAGAATGGGACGCACAAAGAAGCCAATCACGCTCGCGCCGATGACAAGGCTCTCATAAATAACGACCTCGTTCGGAGACACGAACTCGGCCATGCGCACATCAAAAAGATACTCGCACACCAAAAACGTGAAGAAGAACAGCGCCAGGCATATAATCTCCCGAATGCCCCGACGCAAATATGCGGTTGTGTCTCCCATGCCCCTCATGGTTAACCCCCAGCAGCTCAATTGTCTGGAAATCTATTTTAATAAAGAACCAGTCTCAATATCGAAGCCAGGCTCGAAATGCTGCCAATTCGACCCCAGCCGTCCACATCACGCCGCGATTTTGAGCCGCATGGACCAGAAGGGACGCGCGCGATCTCTAGCTCGGCCAGGAGTGTCTCCAACTACCACTCATTTAAGTACGTCCCCAATGAGTGGCCGAAGAACGTCCCCAACGACTAGTCAAAAATGGGCCATGTGTCCCAGTTGTGGAGACTCCTTGAGCCGTCTGGGTATCGTGAAAGGCTGCGCACTCCCCCATCATCAAAAGTGACACACGCTACCAGTTGATGGGAGGCAGCCATGGGCTTCTTTGACAAGATGTTCGAGAAGAAAGAGTGCGCGATTTGCGGTACCGAGCTGGGACTTCTAGGTAAGACAAAAATCAATGAAGGCTACCTGTGCAAAGAGTGCGCCGGCAAGCTCTCCCCCTACTTTCACGGCTATCGCTCCAGCACCGCGGACGATATCCGTGAGCAACTCGCCTACCGCGAGGCCAACGCCGAGCGCCTGGCGTCGTTCAACCCCACGCGCACGCTTTCTGCCGGGCGCACCAACATCATGCTCGATGAGGACGCGGGCCTGCTGATCATCACCTCGCAGAGCCGCTGGCGCGACGCCAATCCCGACATCATCGAGTTCTCGCAGGTACTCGGCTGCGATATGGATATCGACGAGCATCGCACCGAAATCTATCGCGAGACCAAGGACGGCGAGCGCGAGAGCTACAACCCGCCGCGCTACGACCTGGATTACGACTTTAATCTGACCATTCACGTCAACACGCCGTACTTTACCGAGATCAACCTGCGCGTAAACGACTCCACCATCGATCAGCGCGGCTCCATCGAATACCGCGAGGCCAAGCGCCAGGCAACCGAGGTCCGCGACGCGCTGGTGCAGCTGCGCCAGGAGACGCGCGACAGCGTCGTGGCCGCCAAGGCCCCCAAGACCGCGGTGACCTGCCCCTTCTGCGGAGCCACCACCATTCCCGATGCCAGTGGGCGCTGCGAATACTGCGGCGGCGCCATCGGCGCATAGCCTCCGGCACGGAAAGGACCGATCATGGCCTTCGAGAGCGTTAACTATCAGTGCCCTGCCTGCGGTGGCCCCCTGCATTTTGCAAGCGCCGAGCAAAAGCTTGTCTGCGACTACTGTGACTCACGCTTTGAAGTCGAAGAAGTCGAGGCCCTCTATCGCGAGCGCCAGGACAAGGCCGACGCCAAAGCCGATGCGGCAGCCGCAACGCCCAAGTCCGTCGCCGACGACGCGGTGCAGGAGCTCGCCCAAAACGCCGGCTACATCTGCTCGTCGTGCGGCGCCGAGCTCGTGTCCGACGGCACCGTCGCCGTCACCACCTGCCCGTACTGCGGTAACTCCGCCGTGGCGCCCGGCCAGCTCTCGGGCGACTTCTCGCCCGACCTGGTGATTCCGTTTAAGCTCGGGCGCGACGACGTCACGGCCGCACTCAAGGAACACTACAAGGGCAAAATCTTGCTGCCCAAGAGCTTTGTCACCGGCAACCACATCGACGAGGTCCAAGGTGTCTACGTGCCGTTTTGGCTCTACGGTGCCCGCGTTGACGGCGAAGTGTACTTTGACGCGACCAACGAGACCGTGACCGAGGAATCCGACCGCACCGTCACGACCACCGACCACTACGATGCCTATCGCAAGGGCAATATCTCGTTTAAGCGCGTGCCCGTCGACGGATCGTCCAAGATGCCCGACGGCCACATGGACGCCATCGAGCCGTTTGACTACGACGCACTGCGTCCGTTCTCGGTCGCATATATGCCCGGCTACATCGCCAACCGTTGCGACGAGGACTGCGAGACCTGCAAGGCGCGCGCCGAGCGCCGTATGGAAGAAAGCACGATCTCGGCCCTGCGCGAGACTGTCGTCGACGAATACGACGATGCCACGGTCGAAAGCAAGCAGCTCGACTACACCTGGGAAGACAGCGACTACGCCCTGTTCCCCGTCTGGATGCTCTCCACCTCGTGGAACGGCAAGAGCTACCTGTTTGCCATGAACGGCCAGACCGGCCGCTTGGTCGGCGAGCTCCCCTGCTCCAAGCCCAAGCTCGCCATCGCCTCGGTGCTGTTCTTTGTGATCGGATTTGTCCTCTCCCAGATTCTCTTTATGGGCGAGAACGCCTTCGATCCGGATTACCTCGCCTTTGATATCGAGGGCATCCTCATCAACATCGTCGCGCCGCTGATCATCGTGGTCATCGCAGGCGTGCTGCTGGTGGGCCAGCTCAAGACGGCCAACGAGGCCACCCACGCCGATTGCTACTGTGGCGAGCTCGACCTGACCGAGAAGCACGACACCTTCAGCCACACCGAGACCACCGTTGTCATGAAGGACGACAAGGACGATTAACCATCCTGACCAATACCACCCGGCCTTTGACGAGAAAGGAAGATCACCATGGGACTCTTGAAAGCTGGATTGGGTGCTGCCGGCGGCGTCATGGCCGACCAGTGGAAGGAATTTATCTA
>JAXIZX010000251.1:0-3721 GCA_036303765.1 Collinsella sp.
ACCTCGGCACGCAGTACGCGCCCGTCCACCTGCTCGATAAAGATCTCCACGCGGTCGCCGCCCGGGTTGGCGGTAAGCACCGTGGCAAGACGCGCCATATTGCCCTGGCTAAAGCGGCTGTTGGGCACCATGACCTCAAACACCTTGGGCTTGTTGTTCTCCTCGTTAAGCTCAAGCGGCACGATCTCCTGCGCGATGATCTGGTCGCCGCGGTCCGAACGCTCGAGCTTGCCCTTAATGCGCACAAACGCATCGGACAACTGCGCACCGGTCTCGGGATCGACCTCGCCGTACAGGTACCCCTCGGCCTCCTTGTAGGTCTTGGGGAACACCACGACCGTGGCCTCGCCTTCCATGTCCTCGAGCTGCACAATGCCCATGGGGTCGCCGTTTTTGGTTACGCGCTTGGACACGCTCGAGACCATACCGGCCCACCACAGTGCCTTGCCCTCGGGAATCTCCTGGTTGATGGTACCGCCCGTGGGGTTCTGTACCTCGTAGCCGGTGTCGATCTGCGAGAACGAGAAGTCGCGTGCCTTGGCTAATGCATACTCAAACGGGCGCAGCGGGTGGTCCGAGACATAGATGCCCAGAACCTCCTTCTCCTGGCTCAGCTTAAGGTGGCGGTCCCACTCCTGGCCATCCGGATCGGGCACGCTCACCTCAAAGCCCGAGCCCTCAACGTCGCCGAACATGTCGAAGAAGGACGTCTGGCCGCTCGCACGATCCTTTTGGCGCTTCACGGCGGCATCGATGATGTTCTCGGGGTTGTTCTTATCCACAAAGTGCATCATCTGGCGGCGCGGATACCCCGTGGAGTCGAAGGCGCCTGCCTTGATGAGCGATTCGATCACGCGACGATTGGCCTGGCTCGAGTCCACGCGCTCGACAAAGTCGTGCAGCGTCTTAAACGGGCCGCCCGCCTCGCGCTCGGCGATAATCGCCTGCGCCACGCCGGTGCCCACGCCGCGGATGCCGGCCAAACCAAAGCGCACGCCCTCCTTGGTAGCCGTGAACTCGGTACCGGACTCGTTGACATCTGGCGACAGCACGGGGATGCCGTCGTGACGGCACGCCGAGACGTAGTGCACGATCTTGTCGGTCTTGCCCGTATAGGACGTCAGAACGGCCGCCATGTACTCGTGCGGATAGTGCGCCTTGAGCCACGCCGTCTGCATAACCAGGATGGCGTAGCCGGCGGAGTGCGACTTGTTAAAAGCGTAAGAAGCGAACTCGAGAACATCGTCCCAAATCTTCTGGGCGACCTCGCGCGTGTAGTTGTTCTTGATAGCGCCGTTCATCCAGTGGTCGTAGGTGGTCTCGTCCGAGCCATCCTCCCAGTGGAGCACCGTCGACGTGAGCAGCTTGATCTTTTTCTTAGCCACGGGCTTACGGATACGCGAGTCCGATTCTCCCTTGGAGAAGCCGCACATCTCGACGGAGATGAGCATAACCTGCTCCTGGTAGACCATGGTGCCGTAGGTTTCGCCCAGGATGTCGTCCAGACGGTCGTCGTAGGAGACGGCCGGCTCCTTGCCGTTCATACGGTTGATGTAGGACGAGACCATGCCGGCGCCCAGCGGGCCCGGGCGGTACAGGGCGATCAATGCCACGACGTGCTTGTACTCGGTGGGCTTCATGTTCTTGATCGTGGCCGTCATGCCGGCGGACTCGACCTGGAAGACGCCGGCGGTGTGGCCGGAGCCCATGAGCTTAAAGATCTCGGGATCGTCAAAGGGAATCTCTTCCTCTTTGATGTCGATGCCGAAGTTCTTTTTGATGTTTGCCTTGGCCTTGGAGATAACCGTCAGCGTACGCAGGCCCAAGAAGTCCATCTTGAGCAGGCCCATGTCGGCAACGGTATGGCCCTCGTACTGGGTAATCTCGACGCCGCCCTTAGTGTCGAGCTTGGTGGGCACGTGCTCGTTGACGGGGTCGCGGCAGATCAGAACGGCACACGCGTGCACGCCCTCGCCACGGGTGAGGCCCTCGATCGAGAGCGCCGTGTCGATGATGCGGCGAGCGTCGTCGTCCTTTTTATAGGCCTCGGCAAAATCGGGGTTAAACAGATCCTCTTTGCCGGGTTGTTTGTCGAGCACCTGCTTGAGCTTGACCTTGGGGTCGCTCGAGACCATCTTGGACAGGCGCTGGCCCATGTAGACCGGGTAGTCCAGGACGCGCGCGGCGTCGTTGATGGCCTGCTTGGCCTTGATGGTCGAGTAGGTGATGACGTGGGTGACCTTCTCGGGGCCGTAGAGCTGGCGAACGTGCTCCACGACCTCGAGGCGCCGTTCATCGTCGAAGTCCATATCGATATCGGGCATCTCGGTGCGCTGCGGGGACAGGAACCTCTCGAACATCAGGCCGTTCTCGAGCGGGTCGAACGCGGTGATGTTCATGGCGTAGGCGACGATAGCGCCGGCGGCCGAGCCACGGCCGGGGCCGACGCCGATGCCGTTGTCCTTGGCCCATTGCACGTACTCGGCAACGATCAAAAAGTAGGCGGCAAAGCCCTTGTCGCAGATGACCTTGTATTCGTACTCAAAGCGCTCTTTGATGTTGACGCCGCCGATCTCGCGCGTGGCCCAGTCGTCACCGTAGTGTTGGCGCAGGCCCTTCTCGCACTCGCGGCGGAACTGGCTCTCGTGCGTCTCGCCGGGATCGAGCAGCGGGAAGCGCGGCAGGATGATGGAGTCCCAGTCCAGCTCAACGTAGCACTTGTCGGCAATCTCGAGCGTGTTGTCACAGGCCTCGGGGCAATACGGGAACATCGCCCGCATCTCCTCCTCGGTCTTCATATAAAACTCCGAGCCGGTCATGCGCATGCGGTTGGGGTCGTCGACCTTGGCGTTCATGCCGATGCACATGATGACGTCCTGCACGGGCGCGTCCTCGCGGCGCAGGTAGTGAAAGTCGTTGGTAGCGATGACCTTGACGCCCACCTGTTTGGCGATGTCGATGAGCGTACGGTCCATCTGCTCGTCGGTCAGGCCATTATCGGTGGTAATCCCGTGTTCCTGAATCTCGATATAGAAGTCGCCGGGATCGAAGGTGTCGCGGAAGGTTTCGGCCCACTTGATGGCGCCTTCCATGTCGCCGCGGTCGATGTATTTGGGGATGATGCCCGCGATGCAGGCGCTCGTGCAGATCATGCCCTTGGCGTGGCGGCGCAGGTTGTCGAGCGTCACGCGCGGCTTGTAGTAAAAGCCCTGCACGGCGGCCTCGGAAACCGTCTGCATCAGGTTGACATAGCCCTCCTGGTCCTTGGCCAGAAGGATCATGTGGTAGAGCTCGGGCTTGTGGTCGCGGGCGAGCGTCTCGTCCGGCGTAAAGTAGACCTCGCAGCCAAAGATGGGTTTGATGACCAGGGGCGGCTTGAGCTCGTCGATATTGCCCTTCTCGTCCCACATGGCCATGTCCTTCACATACTGGGCATGCTCGCGCGGGTTTTCCTCGGGATCGGGCTCCACCAGCTCGTCACGACGGTCCTTTTCCAAGAAGGCCTTGTCGTGGCTCCAGGTTTTGTACTCGGGCGTGTTGTGGTTGACGGCGTCGCAGGCCAGCGCCAGGTCGGGCACGCCATACATGTAGCCGTGGTCGGTAATGGCCACGGCGGGCATGCCCAGCTCAACGGCACGGTTGACCATATCCTGGATACGGGTTGCGCCGTCGAGCATGGAAAAGACAGTGTGGTTGTGCAGATGGACGAATGCCATGTGAT
>JAXIZX010000252.1:0-7475 GCA_036303765.1 Collinsella sp.
CGTGAATATCGCCCGTCACATAGACCGTCATCGGATCACCACTTCCCTGCAAGTCGCTAGCCCACATTCTGCACGATCTCTAAGCCAACCGTTCCAGCCCTTCCATCCCTTAGGGCTTACCCCTCGTTCTTCCATCCAAGCGGGTCAAGCACCCAAAAAATCAGATCGAGCACGCCGCCGGTCATCATGGCGCAGGCAAGGGCCATGCAAACGTGCAGAGAGCTGGCACTTCGAAGCATGTCGAACGGCCCCAGAACAGCCAGCAACGCGACCGCTGCGCCGGCTACGCACAGCGCGAGGCACGGCCCCGCGTCCTTGACGCACTTCTTTGCAAGGTGCTTGGTGTTGTCACTCATCGATATCGAACTCCTTAGAGGGTCGTTGCTTGAATTCGCGCCGCCGCGGCAGAGCAGAGCGGCAGGGTAAGTGTCACATGTCGTGCGGACACAGCTGAAAGCCCTCGCGCAAAAAACAGCGCGCCGCAGGATTCGTATCACCTGCGGCGCGCCGAAAATGATCCGCTTTCCTCCATCCCCAACGGATCAACTGAGTTGGTGCCGCCCGACGGAAAGGAAGAAGCCGGCGGCGTCACGAGCTGTGGCAATGTCGCTAGGCATAGGAAACAGACGCGCTCCAAACGCCCTAAGCCCCAAGCCTACCCATTAAGAAATCGACTGCAGAAACGATTTTGATACCGTCGATGTCGGTCGGATGGCTCCCCTGACGAACGACAATGATCTTCTCGTAACCGCCGGTAATCTTCTCGAGCGATCTGAGCTCAAATGGACGCAGCTCGCGCTTACGCGTCGCCTCCTCGTCAATCGACTCTGTAACCTGAATAAACTTACGATCCGAGCCGTCGCCGATTGCAACGAAGTCGATTTCGGCATCTCGAAGATGACCCGTGAAGACTTGATATCCGTCATAGACAAGGCGATTGTAAACGGCATTTTCGAGAACACGCCCACTGTCGCTGCCGCGATACCCATCCAAGAAAGCTCGAAGCCCCAGATCCTCAATGTAGAATTTGCCACCGGTCTTCAAAATGTCCCGACCCTTAATATCAAATCGGCGCGCATGCGAAAAGATATAGGTCTCCTCAAGGGCGGACACACAAGTGTCCACGACGCCATGCGAGGATTTCAGCCCGTTCTCCGCCAGCGTGCCAACAATCTTGTTAATTGATGTCGGGTTTGAAATGCTATCGGCCAAGTAGGAAGTGACGCGGTCGAGCACACTCCTGCTCGTCACCGACCGTCTACCCCGACGCGCCTCGCGAGCCAAAATGTCGCGCCCGACGATTGTTTGGTACGTGCTCCAGATATAGTCCTTCATTTCCTGCTCCGGCAGTTTTGAAGCAGCGAGAAACGGCAGGCCTCCAAACACAAGATAACGGTCGAGAAGATCGTCGAGCGCAACAATGTCCTCCCGACCAAAAACAGCGAGCCTATTCGTGACGTCAGTCGGACCAAGAAAGTCGACATATTCCGAAAAAGTGAGCGGATGCATCCGAATCTCGACATACCTGCCCGAGATTAAGGTCGCAATCTCAGACGACAGGAGAAAAGCATTCGAACCCGTAACATATATATCGCAGTCCCGGTCGACACGAAGTGCGTTAATCGCCTTCTCCCATCCGGCAACCTCCTGGAGCTCGTCGAAGAAGAGATAGCACCTCTTACCAGCAGGCATTAGGCCGTCGACGTGGCGGTAAAGCTCTCGCCAATCACGCACGCCCTCCAGCTCAAACGACTCCATCTTAAAGGTCAAAAGACATTCGGATGGAACGCCGTTATCCTCAAGATGTTTGCGCATCATGTCCAGAAGCGTCGATTTGCCACAACGGCGCATACCCGTTACGACCTTGATGACATCCGCATCACGAAAGGCAATCAATTTCTCGAGATATCGATTTCTAGGGACCATCCGTTTATCCATCGCCCGCCCCAATCTGCAAGTTTTTCTCACAGCATGACAAGAACTTGCGAGTTTTGCAAGTTTTTCTCACGTAGCGACAAGAACCTGCATATCCGTCCGTGGCCATTTGCAGTCGGATTCCGGCGAGGCTATGACAAGCAACTTGCCACATGGCCGACACGGAGCCATGGCATGCGCGGAATCTTGGGGGCAGGACTTCTCCCAGCAGCCTATAAGACGAAAACACATACACATAGATAGAGAGAGGCCCAGCAAGACACGGCACCAAGGCCGCAGCCACAAACTTGAGTAGCCGATAGTCTAAAAATCACATACGCCCAAAACACGAACGATCGATCTGTTATCCTGGCGCCAACATAGTCTTTCGAAAGGTTTGGCCGGGATGACTACGCAGCAGCAGATTGATATTGAATTCGACTCGCTTGCACGCGAGAACGATTCACCCAAGCTCATCGCCAACTCAAAGGCGACAGGCGGAACACTACTATCCGTTATCAAGGAGCAGCTCTCAACCTGCGGCTCTTTTGACTTTTGCGTAGCGTTTGTTGCAGACGGCGGCCTTCAAATCCTGGTCGAGACGTTCCAGGAGCTCAAGCAGCGTGGCATTAAGGGCAGGCTGCTCACGTCCACCTATCTCAACTTCAACTCACCCGATGCCTTTCGCAAGCTCCTGGAATACGACAACATGGAAGTTCGCGTATTCCAGGGTAATCTGCATGCCAAGGGATACATTTTTGATAAGGGCGAAACCAGCACGGTCATCGTCGGCAGCTCGAACATGACGCAGACCGCCCTCACCTGTAATAAAGAATGGAACGTGCTGTACCAGACTGTCGAGAACAGCCGCCTACTCAGCGAACTGAGGGGCGAGTTCAATTCGTTGTGGAACGACACCTCAACCGTTTTGCTTTCCCAAGACTGGATTGAGAACTATGCCGCATATCGATCGGCACATCCGTCAAAGCCCAAATCGAAACCGACGTTCCAGGCAGCTGTTAGCCCAACCACGAACGACCTCGAAGAAATCAAGCCCAATAAAATGCAGCAGCGCGCCCTTGAGGCGCTCGGCGTAATCCACCGCAAGGGCGAGACCCGTGCGTTGCTGGTCTCGGCAACCGGCACTGGCAAGACCTTCCTTTCGGCGTTCGACGTGCTCGCAACTAAACCCCGACGCATCCTCTTTCTTGCGCACCGCCGGCGCATTATAGACGCCTCCCGTGCAAGCTACGAACGGCTTTTGGGTAGCACCTATACGTTCGACACCTATCAAACTGGCAAGAATATAAGCAATGCTACCTGCGTGTTTGCCATGTGCTCTTCGGTCGCCAAGCATCTGAGCGATTTCCGTCCCGATGAGTTCGACTACATCGTCATCGACGAGGCCCACCGCACGGGATCTCAGGGCTACCAATCCATCATGTCGCACTTTACGCCTCGATTTTATCTGGGCATGACCGCTACGCCTAATCGCACCGACGGCTATGACGTCTTTGCCCTTTTCAATCACGTCATCGTGTTCCAGATCACGCCGCAGGACGCTTTGGCCGAGGAGATGCTAGCCCCCTTCCATTATTTTGGCATTCACGATCTGGAGATTGACGACGAGACGGTTGAAGACACTGCCTTGTTCGGACGCTTGACGTCTGACGAGCGTGTGCGTCACATCACCGAGAAGATCGAAGAATACAGCGTCACCAAAAGCAACCGCAGGGGCTTAATTTTCTGCAATCGAAACGTCGAGGCCGAAGAACTGTCGCGCAAATTCAACACTCTCGGATATCGAACGGCTGCGATTAGCGGTCAAGATTCCGATGAAGTCCGCGATGCTGCGATCAGCCGACTTGAAGCCGGCGAGCTCGAGTACATTTTCTCGGTCGATATCATGAACGAAGGCGTCGACATCCCCTCGCTCAATCAGATCATCATGCTTCGACGCACCGACTCCGCAATCATCTTTATTCAGCAGCTCGGACGAGGTTTGCGCCTGAATGATGGCAAGGAATACACACTGGTACTAGACTTTATTGGCAATTACCAGAGCAACTTCTTGGTGCCCATCGCGCTTTCGGGTGACAAGACGTACAACAAAGACCGCCTGCGTCGTCTCGTCCAAGAGAGCGATTCGGCGATCCCCGGATGCTCAACGGTAAGCTTCGATCGTATTTCCGAAGCTCGCATCTATAAGGCCATCGACGGCGGTGACTTTACCTCCGTCAGATTTTTGAAGAACGAATATCTCGACTTGCGTCAGAAACTCGGCAAGATTCCCTCGCTGCTCGAATTTGATCGTAATGGCTCCATCGATCCGCTGCTTATCTTCAAGAACAGCGGCCTGGGGTCCTACCACGCATTTCTTTCCAAATACGAGCCGGGCTACACAGTCCATTTTTCCTCTGATCAAACCAAGATTCTCAAATTTATTTCGCAAAAGCTCGCCGCGGGCAAGCGATTCGAAGACCTCTATTTGCTTCAAACGCTCGTCGAAGCCGGACACGAGGGCTATCGACATATGCGCGAGGCCGCGCTTAGGAACTACCGCGCACAACTTAAGGACAGCGCCGTTAGGTCGGCAATCGCCGTCCTTAAGGGCGACTTTGCCACTCCTAAGGATTTCGTTTCCCTGCTTATTGACGACGGATGCGGACCTCGTCTGACCGAAGTGTTTGCGAGCGCCCTGCGCAACGCAGAGTTCAAGCGTCAGATTCTCGAGGTGCTGGATTTTTGCCATTGCGCGCAACCGACTCGACTATGCCGAGACGTACGAAAACACAAATTTCGTTCTCAATGCCAAGTACACGTACGAAGAGGTTTGCCGCTTGATGAACTGGGAAAAGAACATCAACGGCCAAAATCTTGGCGGCTACTTCTACAACGAGAAGACCAATACATTCCCCGTGTTTATTAACTATGACAAGGCACCCGACATTAGTGAGTCAATTCAGTATGAAGACCGCTATGTTTCGCCGAGCAAGCTAGTTGCAATCTCTAAGAACAACCGCACGCTCAACTCCCCCGAGATTCTGCGACTGCAGGCATGGCCAGAAAACGGCTTGAAAACGTATTTGTTTATGCGAAAGAACAAGGACGATAAGGGTGGCAAGGAGTTCTATTTCTTAGGCGAAATACATCCGACCGGAGAGTTCGAGGCTATTAAAACTAAGAGCAACGACAACGTCGTCGAAATCGAATATGAGCTCAACGCACCCGTGAGGCAGGACATTTACGAGTTTATGCTCAGCGATCTTAGTGAAGCCGAGTAACAAAAAGGAGCGAGGCACCATGCAGCGCCCGCTCCTTTCTTACTTAAGCCCGAGTTTCTTTTCGAGTTCCCTAACGACTTTAACGTCCGCTGGAAGCCAATCGACATCCCACAGGTTATTGGTATCGAGCCACTTCATGTCCTCGTGAGCGTGCTCTTTGAACTCCCCCGAAAGGATGTTAGCTTGGTAGCACTGCATCGACAGGTGGAACGTCTCGTAATCGTGTTCGACCGTGCAAAGATAGTCGAGGTTGCCGATCGTGACCTCGAGCTCTTCTTGAATCTCGCGCACGATTGCCTGCTCGCCGGTCTCGCCCGGCTCGAGCTTTCCGCCCGGAAACTCCCAGCCGTCTTTAAACTCGCCATAGCCGCGCTGGCAGCTCAGAATCTTCCCGTCCTTCTGAATAATTGCCGCTGCAACATTGATTGATTTCATAACTAGTTATCACCTCTCCAGTTGAGCCCAACCAGTATAGGTGATCGACCGCCCGCCATGTCCCAGTCGCCTAAAAACCGCCCGCTCGACCAACCCTTGACACCGCTTTACTACCGGCACCCCATCCCCCGCTATCGAGGTCCAATACTTCCCCACCGCCGTGCAAAAACTCATCCAACATTAATCTTGGCTCAAGAATCGCTTAATCTATAACCTGCACTATAGAGTTCGACCAAGGGCGGGGCGGCGCCGCGCAACGCAGGCCGCCGAACGCAACGCTCGCGCCCGGGCAGATCGCCCGGCGTCGCGCCCATCGAACGAAAGGACAGGTCATGGACGACCTCGAAAAAGTTGAAACCATCCGCACCAAGTGCAACGTGAGCTACACCGACGCCAAAGCCGCGCTCGACGCCGCCGATGGCAACGTTTTGGACGCCATCATTTGGCTCGAGTCGCAGGGCAAGACCCAGACCACGTCGGCGCACGCCGCCACCGAGTCCGCGCCAGTCAATGAGCCCTCGGCCGAGATGGTCGCCGCGCAGGCCGTCTACGAAAAGTCGAGCGAAAAGACCGACTTCTCCAAGAAGATGGACAACGTGTGGGAGTACCTCAAAAAGCTCTTCCGCCTGAGTCTGGACACCAAGTTTATCGCCACGCGCCGCGATGCGATCATCCTAAACATTCCCATCCTGATCCCCATCGTCGCGCTGTTTGCCTGGGGCGCCACGATATGGCTGATGCTGATTGGCCTGTTCTTTGGCATGCGCTACCGCATCGACAGCGACGGCGACGTGCCCGGCAGCATCAACAACCTTATGAATCACGCCGCCAACGCCGCGGACGACATCAAGCAAAATCTGAACGACGACAAGTAATCGCAGACGGGGGCACACATGGCACGGATCCTGATCGTAGAGGACGAGGAGAAAATCGCCCGCTTTGTGACGCTCGAGCTGGAGCACGAGGGCTACCAGGTGGAGCACGCCGCCGACGGCCGCACCGCCGTGGACCTGGCGCTGGAGCGCGACTACGATTTGATTCTGCTCGATGTGCTGTTGCCGCAGCTCAACGGCATGGAGGTCTTGCGGCGTGTCCGCAAGCACAAGGATGTGCCGGTGATTATGGTCACCGCGCGCGATGCCGTGATGGACAAGGTTGCCGGACTCGATGCCGGCGCCGACGATTACCTGACCAAGCCATTTGCGATTGAGGAGCTGTTCGCACGGATCCGCGTGGCGCTGAAGCGCTCGGAGGCCGTGCGGGCGGCTTCGGGCGTTGGTGGCGTTGAGGCGGGCGGCGCGGACGTCGGCGCCGTCGCGATACCCCCGGTCAGCGGCTCGACCCAGGCATCCGCCTCGCTCTCCCCCGCCACGCTCGCCGTGGGCTCGGTTGCGCTCGACCCCGACCGCCGCGAAGTCACGGTCGGCGGCTCGCCCATTGCGCTCACGGCCCGCGAGTTCGATGTCCTCGCCCTGCTTATGGCGCATGCCGAGACCGTGCTCACGCGCGAACGCATCGCGCACGAAGCGCTGGGCTACGAATACATGGGCGACACCAACAACGTCGACGTGCACATCGCGCATCTACGCGCCAAGATCGAGGACGCCGGCGGCGCCCGCATCATCCAGACCGTGCGCGGGGTGGGCTATGTCTGCCGCGCGTAACGCCGAGGCCAAGCGCGTCACCTCCATCGCCCGCGCCATCAACTGGAGCTATATGTGGCGCCGCCTGATGAGCTACGTTTGGCTCGACCTGCTGCTAGTAGTGATTGTGGCGGCGATCCTTGTCTATGGATACAACCAGACGCTGCCCAACGGCGCGTTTACCGCAGGATGGATCCCC
>JAXIZX010000253.1:0-1684 GCA_036303765.1 Collinsella sp.
AGGATGCCGTCCGAGATCATAAAGTCGACGGCACGGGAGTGGTCGGCGATGATGCGAAGAGAACGGCTGGCGCCGGAGTAATCGTCGGCGTCATAGGTCTTGCCGCTGATCTCCTCGCCCAGCTTGATGAGGTGCTGCATCAGATCACCGTCGTAGTTAGCAGTCTTGTGCTGCATGATAGCAGCCATGCGCTCCAGGCCCATGCCCGTATCGAGGTTGCGGTGCGGCAGCTCCGGCATGGAGCCGTCCTCCTGGCGGTCGTACTGGGTAAACACGAGGTTCCAGAACTCAAGGAAGCGGTCGCAGTCGCAGCCAGGCTTGCAGTCGGGGCTGCCGCAGCCAACCTCCTCGCCCATGTCAAAGTAGATCTCGGAGCACGGACCGCAGGGGCCGGTGGGGCCAGCGGCCCAGAAGTTGTCGTCCTCGCCCAGGCGGGAGATGTGGTCCTCGGCAACGCCCAGAGAACGCCACACGTCGTGGGTCTCGTCGTCCTCGGTAAAGACGGTAAAGTACAGGCGGTCGAGCGGCAGCTTGAACTCCTTGGTGATGAGTTCAAAGGCCCAGGCGCAAGCCTGCTCCTTGGAGACGCCGCCAAAAGAGAAGTCGCCGAGCATCTCGAAGAAGGACAGGTGACGGCCGTCCTCGCCGATGCAATCGATGTCGTTGGTGCGGACGCACTTCTGGCAGGAAATCGCGCCGATCTCCTTCATGGTCTTCTTGCCCTGGTAGTACTCCTTAAACTGGTTCATGCCGGCGTTGGCAAGCAGCAGCGAAGGATCGTCGGGGACGAGGGACGAAGAAGGATAGAGCTTAAGACCGCGCTCCTCAAAGAAGTTGAGGAACTTGGAGCGGATCTCGGCCGTAGTCATTGACGGGTAGTCAGCACTCATAGAGGGAATCTCCTCGGTTTCACATCGAAACAGTTCAAACGTAACAATATTACCATCCCACCGCGCAAGTGCAAAAAAGAGGGCCGGCACAATGCCGGCCCTTCAGCGAAATTGCATGTTAGCGCGTATGAATATTAATCCGAATTACCCCGCTAGTTGTCATCATCGTCCATGGAGCCGTCGATGCCGGTTTTGGTGTCGTCATCCGTGTTGGAATCGTCATCCTTAGCGAAGGGGTTCTTGAAGAAGCCCGTCGCATCGGGCTGCAGACCAGAGAGCTTGATCCAGGGATTATCGAGCTCGGGCTTGGGCATGGCCTTGGCCTCGGGCGCAGTCTCGTTGCCGATGAGCTCGGACTCGTAGATGAAGGTATCGTCGCCGAGCGCATCGTAGGCGGCGACCGGGTTGCCATCGGCATCGCGGTACGGTGTGCCCTTAAACACGGCGCCGTCATAGGCCACAAGCTGGCGGCCGGTCTCATTCTCGAAGTAGTACACGAAGATACCTTTGAGGGCCGCACACAGCGGGATGGCAATAATCATGCCGATGGGACCCATGAGTGCCGAGCCAATAACGAGCGCCGTGAGGCTCATGATGGGATGCACCTGCACCGAGCTCTGCATGACCTTAGGCGAAATCACGTTATCGGTGACGTTTTGCGCGACCATCGTCACGATAAGCGTCCATAACGCCAACATGGGGCTGAACATGAAACCGAGTACCGTGGCGATTGCTGCGCTCACCCAGGGACCGACGACCGGAACCAAATGCATGATGCCGGTAAAGATAGCCAT
>JAXIZX010000254.1:0-3292 GCA_036303765.1 Collinsella sp.
GTGCTCGATACCGAGGGCCACATCCTCACCAACAACCACGTGGTCGATGGCTATGACCAGTACGTGGTTACCATGGACGACGGAACCACGTACGAGGCCGAGTTCGTGGGCAACGACGCCTCGAGCGACCTGGCCGTCATCAAGCTCAAGGACGCCGACGCCTCCAAGCTTACGCCGATCGAAATTGGCGACTCCTCCAAGCTCAACGTTGGCGAGTGGGTTATGGCGATCGGCTCGCCGTTCGGCAACGAGCAGTCTGTCTCCACGGGTATCGTGTCGGCGCTCTATCGTTCCACGGCCATGAGCTCTACCAGCGGTAACACCATCTATGCCAACATGATTCAGACCGATGCCGCCATCAACCCGGGCAACTCCGGCGGCGCGCTCGTCAACGACAACGGTGAGCTGGTGGGCATCAACTCGCTCATCGAGAGCTACTCGGGCTCCAGCTCGGGCGTGGGCTTTGCCATTCCGGTTAACTACGCCAAGAACATTGCCGACCAGATTATCGACGGCAAGACGCCGGTGCATCCGTACATGGGCGCTACGCTTTCGAGCGTCAATGCGCTCAACGCCCGCACCAACAAGCTGAGCACCGATAGCGGCGCGTATGTGGCGAGCGTCGTCGAGGATGGTCCTGCTGCTAAGGCTGGCATTCAGGAGGGCGACGTCATCACCAAGCTGGGCGACGACGAGATCACGAGCGCCGATGGCCTGATCATCGCGCTGCGCAGCCACGAGGTGGGCGAGAAGGTCGAGATCACGCTCATGCGCGGCAAGGAAGAGAAGAAGGTCACCGTCGAGCTGGGCTCCGATGAGGAGCTGCAGAACCAGCAGCAGGACGACAGTTCGACCGACACCGGCAACGGCGGTATTACCGACGAGCAGCTGCGCCAGTACCTGGAGGAGCTGCTGGGCCAGCAGGGTCAGGGCCAGGGTTAAGGCTACGGTCAGAGTTTCTAACGAGCTGTATCGCACATACCGATGCCAGAGGGGGCTGTCCCGCCAACGCGGGACAGCCCCCTCTTTTCGCGATGATCCCTTGGGGACGGAGGAAAACGGATCACTTGTGGCTGGCAAGAGGCTTGTTTCGGTATGGTCTGGACAGTTAGTTCAGATACGTATAAATCTGGGACAGCTTGGGATGCGTTTTGAGCAATTATTGATTGGGATGGGGCTCGAATTGGTGTTTGGAAGGGAGAGTGGGACGTTTACATGGTCTCGAGGAGCCAAAATTAGTTGAAACAGGGGTGTTCGTGCCTGATTCAGCTCTAGGATTTATACGTATCTGAACTAACTGTCCACCCCGGTCCGGCCGCTGCCGATTCGGTGCGGTTCGAAAGGGCTGTTCGGCGCCGTTGCGACCGGTGGTACTCTTGTATCCGTTTGAAATCGAGCGAAGGAGTGCCGCTATGGAGCAATCGAGCCTGTTTGGTGACGGCGTGGACATCGATACCGAAACGCCCGCGAGCACGGATACCGCCGTACCGGCCGATGCCCGTGCCCAGGCGGCAGCGCGTGCGGCCGAGCTGCGCCACGAGCTCGATTACCACGCCTATCGCTACTACATGCTCGATGCGCCCGAGATCACGGACGCCGCCTTTGACAAGATGCTCGTTGAGCTGCAGGAAATTGAGGCCACCTACCCCGACCTGGTGACGCCCGACAGCTATACCCAGCGCGTGGGCGGGTACGTGAGCGAGCAGTTTACGCCGGTCACGCACATGGCACGCATGTATTCCATGGACGATGCCATGGATCTGGACGAGCTCGACGCGTGGCTCCAGCGCACCGAGGATGCGCTCGGTGCCGGTAGCGTCACCTATACCTGCGAGCTTAAGATCGACGGTCTGGGCGTGGCGCTTACCTACCAAAACGGCACCTTTGTGCGCGCTGCCACGCGCGGCGATGGCACCACGGGCGAGGACGTGTCGCTCAACGTGCGCACCATCAAGGATGTTCCCATGCACCTGTCCGAGCCGGCGCTTGTCCACATGGGTGCCGACCGCGAGCGCACCATTGAGGTGCGCGGCGAGGTCTATATGCCTAAGGGCAGCTTTGTTCGCCTGAACGACGAGGCCGATGCCGAGGGTCGCGACCCCTTCGCCAACCCGCGCAACGCCGCTGCCGGCAGCCTGCGCCAAAAGGACCCCAAGGTCACGGCGCGTCGCGATTTGGCCACCTTTATCTACGCCATCGCCGATACCGATCCGCTGCACGTCCACAGCCAGCGCGAGTTCCTCGATTGGCTGCGTAGCGCCGGCTTTAGCGTCAACCCCAACGTGGCACGTTGCGCCACGCCGGCCGAGGTCCACGAGTTCTGCGCCCAGGCGCTCGAGCACCGCGGTGACCTCGATTACGACATCGACGGCGTGGTCGTAAAGGTCGATAGCTTTCAGCAGCAGCTCGACCTGGGCTTTACCGCCCGCGCGCCGCGCTGGGCCATTGCCTTTAAGTTCCCGCCCGAGGAAAAGCAGACCGTCCTGCGCGAAATTCGCATCCAGGTGGGCCGCACCGGCGTGCTCACGCCGGTCGCCGAGTTCGATCCGGTGACGGTCGCCGGCTCCACCATCGCGCGCGCCACGCTGCATAACATCGACGAGATCCGTCGCAAAAACGTGCGCGAGGGCGATACCATCATCGTGCACAAGGCAGGCGACGTAATCCCGGAGGTCGTGGGCCCGGTGCTCGACAAGCGCCCGGCCGATTCGGTCGACTGGCACATGCCCGAGGTCTGCCCCGTGTGCGGCAGCCCCGTGGTCCACGAGGATGGCGAGGTGGCCTACCGCTGCGTCTCCATCGACTGCTCCGCGCAGCTCAAGGAGCGACTGCTTCACTGGGTGAGCCGCGGCTGCATGGACGTCGACGGCCTAGGCGACGAGATCGTCGACAAGATGATCGCCGCCGGGCTGATCCACGATGTCGCAGACTTCTACCAGCTCACGGTCGACGACATCGCCGGCCTGGACACGGGCCGCACCTATGCCAGCTCCAACAGCAAAAAGGGCGTCAAGAAGGGCGACCCCATTCCGGTGGGTCTCAAGACGGCCGAAAAGATTATCGCCGAGCTCAACAAGTCCAAGAGCCAGCCGCTCGGTCGCGTGCTGTTTGCCCTGGGCATCCGCCACGTGGGCAAGAGCGTGGGCGAGGTTATCGCCGAGCGATTCCTGTCGATTGATAAGCTCATCTTGGCGAGCGAAGAGGATATTGCCGAGTGCGAGGGCATCGGTCCCAAGATTGCGGCGAGCGTCAAGCAGTTCCTGGCCGTGCCCGAAAACCTTGCCGTGCTGGA
>JAXIZX010000255.1:0-5554 GCA_036303765.1 Collinsella sp.
CATCGTGCGCGTGCACGACGCCGCGGGTTTTGCGCAGTTCCTGAACGGCTACTGGGCGGTTGCCAAGCCGCAGCCGCGCCGCGCGTTTGTGGCCGTGGGCTCCAACCTGGGGCATCGCTGCGACAACATCCGCGCCGCACGCGAGATGATCGCCGAGATTCCACTCACCTGCGTGTCCAACTCCTCCAAGATTTACGAGAGCGAGCCGGCCTACGAGACGCGCCAGGACGCGTTTGCCAACGCTGTCATCGAGATTAAGACCGAGCTGGCGCCGTTGGTGCTGCTCGACGAGCTCATGAAGATCGAGGCTGAGCTGGGGCGCGACCGCTCCAAAAAGGCCAAGGCCAACGGTCCGCGCACCATCGACCTGGACCTGCTGTGGATGGACGGCGAGACCCACGGCGGCAAAAAGCTGCGCCTGCCGCATCCGCTGATCGGCGAACGCGACTTTGTGCTGGTGCCGCTCGAGGACCTGATGCACGACCCGGCGCGGTTCTTCCGCTACAACGGCGTCGAGGTCAAGGAGCCCGAGGATCGCGTGGGCCATATCGTGGGCGAATTGGGGCGTATGTAGATGATCGAGATGAATGCTGTTGTCGCCGGCACCGTGCTTGACGCCGCGCGCGACGCGGGCCGCGAGGGTGCGTCCGCGGGCTGGTGCGCTTGGAGCGCGGGCGATGCTTCGCTGGCGTTTTCGCTGGTCGTGCGTCCGGATGTGAATATGCACGCCTTCCATGGCCTGCCGTTTGTGGCCGCGATGGGTATGATGGACGCGCTCGTGGGCACGGCTTCGACGCCGGGGTTGGGCCTTGCCGGTAAGGTGGGTATCCAGTGGCCGAGCGATATCGTGTGCGGAACGCCTGCGTTTGAGACGTCGCTCGCGCGTGTTGCCGTGAACGGCGGTGCCGGTGCTGCGGGCATGTTCGGTGCCGTGACGGTGGATATTGAGCGTTCGGCGTTGAGCGAGCTTGGTGTGGACGTGGCTGACGAAGCGCTGGTCGAGACGCTGGCCGCCGCCATGCTGGCCCGCGTGGACGCCTGGGCGGTTGTTGCCAACACGCCGCAGGGCGCCGCAGGGCCGCTGGCTCCCGTGCTGGGCGAGTACTTCGACATGGTGCCGCTGCTGGGCCGCCAAGTTGCGGCGGTGTCGCCCAACGGTTTGCCGCTTGCGGTCGGTGTGTTTGCGGGCCTGGACATCTGGGGTCGTGCGACCATCAAGACCGATGCCGGCGAGCAAGAGTTTCCGCCCGAGGCCGTGCGCATTCGCGGACTGTAACGCGGGGCGTTCGCGCCCAAAGATAGACATGACAACAAGACCCTCCTCGGCCTGTGCCGGGGAGGGTTTCGCCTATCTGGGGAATGGGTTGCCAGCGCCCTATTCCTCAAAACTGAAAAATTTTCGTTTTTGAGGAATAGGATTAAGGCAGCTCGGTCTTTCGCGAGGTATATTCGCTATAGAGCCTATTCCTCACAACTGAAAATTTTTCAATTTTGAGGAATAGCGATAAAAGACCGCGAGGAGGCCCCAATGAAACTCATCAATAGAACGTCATATATGGACACGTTGACGAGCCTTATTGGCGTGCCGGACATCAAGGTCATCACGGGCATCCGTCGTAGCGGTAAATCAAAATTGCTCGAGGCCCTCCGCGATTACGTGGAGGCAAATCTGTCCAATTCGAATGTCATCCATATCAACTACAACCTCGATGAGTTCGAGAACCTGCTCGAGTATCACGCGCTGCTCGCCTATGTAAAAGAGCATCGAGTGTCCGGCAAACAAAACTTTCTGCTTATCGATGAAGTTCAGATGTGCGACGGTTTTGAGCGTGCGATCAACAGCCTCCACGCATCCGAGCAGTACGACATATTCATTACCGGATCGAATGCCTTTTTGCTGTCGAGCGATCTGTCGACGCTCTTTACGGGGCGTACGTTCGAGATCGAGGTTTTCCCATTCTCGTTTGAGGAGTATCGTCTCTATGGCGACGAGGGCGAGGTCGACCGCGACTTCGATGAGTACACGAGAACCGGCGGTATGTCCGGCTCCTACCCTTATCCACTGCAGGAGCAGCGCTATCAATATCTCTCCAACGTCTTTAAGACGCTCATTGTGAGAGATATCGTGCAGCGGCATAACGTGAGAAACGAATCGGCGCTGCTGCGCATTGCCGATTACATGATGGACAACGTATCCAACATAACGTCGGCACGTAACATTACGGATATTTTGAACGCGGATGGGCTAAAGATAACGAACAAGACGGTCGGCACGTACATGGGGTACCTGTGCGATGCGTTTGCCTTCTATAAAGTTCGTCGGTACGACATCCGCGGCAAAAAATACCTTAAGAGCGGCGAGAAGTATTACCTGGCAGACCACGCGTTCAAATACGCGCTGCTCGGTACACGTGATATGGATTGGGGACGCGTATACGAGAACATGGTGGCAATCGAGCTGCTGCGCCGCGGATACGAGGTATACGTCGGCGTGCTCTATAAAAAGGAAATAGACTTTGTAGCAATCAAGCGAAGCGAGAAGCTCTACATTCAGGTGAGCGACGACATCAGCTCGGATAAGACATTTGAACGCGAGATTTCACCACTGCTGAGCATTGGCGACGCGTACCCCAAGATGATTCTCGCCCGCACGCATCACGAGGCCACGGACCGCAATGGGGTGCAGATCGTGGACCTGGCGAGGTGGCTGTGCGACGAGGCCTAGCAGAAAGCCCTATTCCTCAAAACTGAAAATCTTTCGATTTTGAGGAATAGGGCCGATGCGTTGCCTAGTTCGCCGCTCGCGCTCGTGCTCGACTTAAGCCCCTGTCCTATCCCAGCTCCTGCATGCGGCGGTAGATTTCGCAGATGCCCTTGATGGTGAGTTGGCCGTCTACCACGTCGAAGGCGTCGGTCGAATCGGCGACGATGCTGGCGAGGCCGCCCGTGGCGATAACGGTGGCATCCTCGCGGCCCAGCTCGCGCTTCATGCGCGCGACCAGGCCCTCAGCCATGGCGGCGGCGCCCGTTACGGCGCCGACCTTGATGCACTCCTCGGTATCGCGGCCGATGGCGTGTTCGGGCGCCTCGAGCGGCACGCTGGCGAGCTTGGCGGCACGGGCGGCAAGCGCATCCATGGAGATGCGGATGCCCGGCGCGATCGCTCCGCCAATGTAATAACCGTCCTCATTGATGACGTCGATATTGGTTGCGGTGCCAAAGTCCACCACGATCGCCGGGGCGCCGTAGAAGGTCTCGGCAGCAACGGCGTTGGCGACGCGATCGGCACCTACGGCCTGGGGGCGCGCCGCGCGCAGTTTGGTCACCGCGGCCGTCTGCGGCCCAATGACGATGGCGTCCGCGGCAATGCGGTCGGCCACGGCGTGCCATTCGCGCGAGAGCTGCGGCACCACGCCCGCAAAGGCGATCGCGTCGACCGCATCGAGCGAAAGGCCGTACATCTTAAAGAAACCCATCAGGCGTACATGGATCTCGTCGGCGGTATAGGAGCGGTCGGTGGGCATGCGCCACGACTGCACCAGCTCGTCTCCGTCAAACAGGCCCATGGCCGTCTGTGTGTTACCCATATCGATAGCGAGCAGCATGTCTACTCCCGGTGTCGGCATAAAAGGACGCGCACCATTGTATACGTGCCGTCAACGGCGCTCGGCTGCGATTCGTTTACGGTGATAGGGGCTGAGGGGTTTAAATATGAAGGAATTATGCTCCACGAGATTTTCCTTGCCGTTTACCGAACTCCCGCGTAATATTCTTTCTTGCGCACATGAGGCGCCCAGACATTGCGGGGTGGAGCAGTCTGGTAGCTCGCCGGGCTCATAACCCGGAGGTCGTAGGTTCAAATCCTGCCCCCGCGACCAAGAACTTGCAGCTCGTCGGCCTAGCCGGCGAGCTTTTTTGTTATTTCGGGACCGTGTTTTCGGTTCAATTCTCGGCCTCTCAATCAAAGATCTCGATCTGTAACATCTAGACCCGATTTGGGCGGCTAGGTGTTACAGATCGAGATATACCGGTGGGTTGGGTCGTGTTTGTCTAAATCTGTAACACGAGGGACGGATTTTGCCGAGTTGTTGTTATAGATTGAGATTTTCTAGCAGGCGGGTTTGGTTTGTCTCGATCTGTAACAGTAAGACCCGGTTTTGCCGCGTAACTGTTACAGATTGAGATAAACCGGCGGGCCGCCCTGCCCCATCCACCTGCCGCTACCTGCTGTCCGCCGATTTCCGTTGCGCTGTTGTATTCCTATGACATATCCTCTAGACAACTACGCGGCATCATCGCCGCCGCGCCTACAAGAGAGGAATGTCCATGACCGCACCTGCATCCAAGCTGCTTCAGCCCATTACGGTTGGCCCCCTTGAGCTCAAAAACCGCATTATGTTCCCGCCGTTGACCACCGGCTACGAGGAGCGTGACGGTTCCATTGGCGAGCGCAGCCTGGCTTTTTACGAGCGCCTGGCCCGTGGCGGCGTGAGCTACATCGTCATCGGCGACGTCGCTCCCGTCATGACCGCGAGCCCCACGCCCAAGCTGGCAACCGACGCCCAGATTCCCACGTTTAAGGCGCTGGCCGATGCCGTCCACAAGCACGGCGCCAAGATCGCGCTGCAGCTGTTCCACCCCGAGTACGATGTGCCCGGTGTCGGCCGCATGGTCATGGGATCCATGGCCGCCGCTAAGGCCGCGCAGGAGGCCAAGGCCGCCGGCGACGAGGAGACCTTTGCCGCCAAGATGGCCGAGTCCAACGAGATCCGCAACCAGGCCTACGCCAAGCTGCATCACGACATGCAGCACTTTGTGAACGAGGCGAGCGTAGAGCAGCTCACCCAGATCAAGGAGGCCATCGCCGCCTCGGCCGCTCGCGCGCAGCAGGCCGGCATCGACGCCATCGAGGTCCACGGCGACCGCTTGGTGGGTTCGCTGTGCTCGGCCATCCTCAACCAACGCACCGACGAGTACGGTGGTTCGTTCGAGAACCGCGTTCGCTACGCGCTGGAGGTCGTCGCTGCCATTAAGGAGGCCGCGCCGCAGCTGATGGTGGAGTACAAGCTCCCCGTGATCATGGAGAACCCCGACGGCACGCCGCGCGGCAAGGGCGGCCTGCAGCCCGACGAGGCCTGCGAGTTTGCCAAGCTGCTCGAGGGCGCGGGTATCGATATGATCCAGGTCGCACAGGCCAACCACACCGGCAACATGGGCGACACCATTCCGCCCATGGGCGCCATGCCCTACAACTGGACGCTGCCCGTGGCCGAGCGCGTCAAGGCCCTGGTCTCCGTGCCGGTGGCAACCGTCGGCCGCGTTGTCTCGGTCGAGGCCGGCGAGAAGATTCTGGAAGACGGCGCCGCCGACATCATCGCCTATGGCCGCTCGCTCATGTGCGACCCCGACATTGCGCTGAAGGCCGCCACGGGTGAGCCCATCCGCGAGTGCCTCAACTGCAACAAGGGCTGCGTCGACGCGATTCAAAACCGCAAGTACATCTCGTGCGTGCTCAATGCCGAGAACGGCGACGAGGCGACCATCACCATTAAGC
>JAXIZX010000256.1:0-4789 GCA_036303765.1 Collinsella sp.
CGAAAGGACCGTTATGGATACCAAGCAGCAACTCGTCAATGCCCTCGCAGGCCTGGGCTCAACCATTACCGAAGCTATGGATGTCATCGAGGGCTTTGTCCCCTGCGGGCATCCCGCCCTCACAGTATCGAACGCACTCGTCGCGCTGGACGCCGACGATGATGTTGCTCTCGCCCAGCAGCTCGAGACCGTCGAGAGCTTTATCGACCACGTGAGTGAGAACCGCGGCGTGTCCGCCTACCACGGCATCGAGGTCGAGCTCGCGGGTCCCAAAGCCGACTTGCTCGCAGCAATCCGCGAGGTAGGCGCCCTCATGCAGACCGCAGGCGTCAAGAACACCCAGGTCAACGAGTGGGTCTACCGCAGTCTGGCAGCACTCGACAGCTCCAACGAAAAGGCAGCCGAGCAGCTCACCGAAGTCCCCGCCATCAAAGCTGCACTTGCCTAAAAAGGCCTGCACCCTGGCGGTTGCGGTACCGCCCGAATGCAGACCATAAGCTCAATCGAAAACCCTAACGAAGATACGCTTTCGCGTTGCTCAGGCTGTAGGCAATCGTCGAGCCATTGTGCAGCAACGACGACGCCTGCGGGGTAATCGCGCCGGTAATGCCCAGCGCCAGGAGCGCTGAGTTGGTGAGCATCACCTTAGAGTAGGAGCTCGTCAGACGATCAACGAGGCCCTGGCTCATGCGGCGCAGGCGCACGATCGCGGCGAGATCCGTATCAGTCAGGATGATATCGGCGACCTCCTTGGCGATGTCGCTTCCGCCACCCATCGCCAGGCCCACGTCGGCCAAACCGAGCGCCGGCGAATCGTTGACGCCGTCGCCCACCATGGCAACATGGCGCCCCTCGCTCTTAATGTGCTCCACATAAGCGTACTTGTCCTCGGGCAGCAGCTCGGCCTTAAACTCGTCGACCCCTGCCTCTCGCGCAATGCGCTCGGCCGTGCGCTCGGAGTCGCCCGTGAGCATAACGACATGCTTGACGCCAAGCGCATGCAGGTCGGCGATGGCCTCGCGGACCCCGGGCTTGAGCGGATCCTCGATGCCGAGCACGCCCACGACCGTGCCGTCGACCGCCAGATACAACGGCGACAAGCCCTGCATCTGGAACTCGATTTGCTCCTTAATGTCGGACTCGAGCTGCGCACCCTCGTCCTCAAATACAAAGTGCGCGGAACCGATGATGGCGCGACGCCCTTCAATGGACGAAGCGATGCCGTGCGCCACGATGTACTCGACGGCAGCATGGCGCTCGCGATGCTCGAGCTCGCGCTCGCGCGCTGCATTGACCACGGCGCGTGCCACCGGATGCGGAAAATGCTCCTCCAGGCAAGCGGAAAGGCGCAGGACCTCATCCTCGCTCCAGCCATCGGTCGTCAGCACGCAAGCCAGGCGCGGCTGCGCCTCGGTGAGCGTGCCGGTCTTGTCAAAGACAATGGTATCGGCCTTGGCAAACGACTCAAAATACTTCGCGCCCTTGACCATGACGCCCATCTTGGCAGCATCGCTCATGGCGGTCATAACGGCAACGGAACCCGTGAGCTTGAGTGCGCACGAGTAGTCGACCATCAGCGCCGCCGAGGTCTTAATGAGGCTACGCGTGGTGAGAGCGACAAGGCCCGCGAGCAGGAAGCTCCACGGGACGATCTTGTTGGCGAGGTCTTCCATGTGCGACTGGCCCTCGGACTTGAGCGAGTCGGCCGCCTGCACAAGTGAGACGATCGAGCGGAGCTTGGTCTGAGCCGTGTTGGCGCGCACGCGCACCAAGATGCTGCCGTCCTCGACGACAGTTCCAGCAAACACATCGTCGCCTGCGCTGCGCTCGACGGCAAGCGGCTCGCCGGTCAGGGTCGCCTGGTTGACCATGGCGCTCCCCTGTTCGACCACACCGTCAATGCAGATGGACATGCCGGTGCGCACGGCTACCAAGTCGCCGGGCTCAAGCTCGGTGGCGGCAACGCTCACCTCGGTGTCGCCGACCACTTTTTGTGCCTTATCAGGCACGTCGAGCAGCGAGTTGATGAGCTCGTTTTCGCTCATGGCGCGCGTGTAGTCCTCGAGCAACTCGCCCACGTTGAGCAGGAACATCGTCTGGCCCGCGGTATTGACGTCGCGCTTAACAAACGAGATGCCAATGGCCGAGGCATCGAGCACGGGGACGGTCAGACACGGTTGCGCGAGCTCGTGGAGAGCGGCGCGCAAAAAGGTCATGTAACCGGCCACGACAAAGATGGCACGCAGCGGCGTAGGCAGGAACCAGCGGCGCGCGTAGTGGGCGCCGATAAGTGTGGCAAGATCCATGACAAGCTTGTGCTTGCGTGGCTCAAGCTGCATCACGTAACCCGTCTTTGCGTCGGCAATGGCCTGGGCATCGAGCGCACCCAAGGCGTCGAGCACGCCCGCACGACACTGCTCGTCATATTCGAGCGCCATCTGGCCAATACGGCCATAAACGCGCACCTTGTGTACGCCGTCGATATCGCCGCTGAGCTTAAGAAGTGCATCGAGATCGCTCTCTGGCACAGGACCCGCCAATTGAAGACGGGTCCTGCCGGGGATCTCGCTAATAATCGAAAATCTCATAGTTTGTGCCTGGGAGCGTTACTCGGCTGCCTCATCAGCAGCGGCCTCGCTCTGGGTGATGTAGGCCGCCTCGGCAACCATGTCATCGACATTGGCCTTGGCCTGCTCGACCATGTCCTGGAAGCAGTTCTTGACGCGCATACCGCACGCGATGCCCTGCACGCAGGCATTCTTGACCGGAGCGCTGGTAAGCAGCTTGATGCCGGCCGTACCAAGCAGAAAACCGCCACCGACAAGCAGGGTGTTAAACGTCGACTTCTTCATGTTGCTTCTCCCTTTTGCCGCATTAGACACGGCACGGTGCCTCAGCACCCGAGTAAATAAGTTTGCTCGAGCACACTTTTGGAAAGTAGTTTAGTTTATCTAACTATTAAGGTCAACAAAGGTTAACTTTTTGGAAATCTTAAGATACGGAGCAGCCGGCTTCTGGCGATCCGCCCGCCGCGATGTACATCCGTGACGCCAAAGAGGGAGCCCTCCCCTCTCCAGCAAATTGAAGGTGAATGGTTTTCCGCGAAGTGAACGAGCAAAATTGGACCCCCGAAGCATCCACATTTTTTCGCAGCAAAACCGCAGGAAACACTCGACAAAACCGCAGGAAACCGAGCCAGAAAAGTGTTGATGTTTCAGGGGTCAAAAATAGGTCGTTCACTTCGCGGAAAAGTATTCACCTTCGTTTTCAACATCCATAAAGAATGAGGGCGCCAACGGCGCCCTCATTCACCAAATTCCATTCAGCCTACCTGACCCGAACGGCCGAGTCGTCACAGAACCCGGGAGCCCCGGCAGGGCGGGTGCTTGCTCAAAATGAGTTCCGCACGCAAAGAAGGCCACTTAATGTGGCCTTCGTCTTGCGCAGGACTGTTCGAAATTTTGAGGAAGCACCCGCCCTGCCGGGGCTCCCGGGTTCCCGTTTACGAGAGCGACGTTCTCAGCAACTCGTTGAAGAGCTTCGGGTTGCCCTTGCCGCGGCTCGCCTTCATGCACTGGCCCACCAAAAAGCCGATAACCTTCTGGTTGCCGTCACGATACTGCTGCGCCTGATCGGCACAGTTAGCCAGCACCTCGTCCACGATCGGCTGCAGCGCGCCGGCATCGCTCACCTGACGCATACCACGCTCGTCGACGATCTTGTTGGGATCGTCACCGGTCTGGGCCATGGCCTCAAAGACCTCGTGCGCCTGGTTGGAGCTGATGGCATCGGTCGCCAGCAGCTTGGCAAGGGCTGCCACCTGAGCCGGTGCAATACCGGACTCGGCCAGCGAGACGCCCGCGCCCTTAAGGTAGGCGATCATCTCGTTGACCAGCAGGTTTGCGACCGTCTGGGCCTCTTTGCCAGCCATACCGGCAGCGGCGGCCTCAAAGAAGTCGGCAAACTCGGGATCGCCGGCAATCTGCTCGGCATCGGCCGTCTTAATGCCAAAGTCGGCCTCAAAACGGACGCGCTTGGCATCGGGCAGCTCGGGGATCTCGCCACGGCAGCGGTCGATGAACTCGTCGTCCAAATCGAACGGCGCCAGATCGGGGTCGGGGAACAGACGATAGTCGTCGGCCGTCTCCTTGACGCGCATAACCACGGTGCGCTTGCGACTGGGCTCCCAGTGGCGGGTCTCCTGATAGATGATTCCGCCCTCCTCGAGCACCTCGGCCTGACGGCAGATCTCGTAGGCAAGGCCATCATGCAGGCTCTTAAACGAGTTGAGGTTCTTAAGCTCGGTCTTGGTGCCCAGCTTGGTCTCGCCACGGCGGCGCAGCGACACGTTGCCGTCGCAGCGCATGGAACCCTTCTCCATGGAGCAGTCCGAAATGCCCAGCGTCACAAAGATGCGACGGAGCTTCTCCATAAACAGGCGCGCTTCCTCGGGCGTACGCAAGTCGGGCTCAGTCACGAGTTCAATCAAAGGCGTGCCGCAGCGGTTGTAGTCGACGAGCGACTCGGCCGCGGCGGTAATGCGGCCCTCGGCGCCACCCACGTGAACCATCTTGGCGGCGTCCTCCTCCATGTGGATACGCAGGATGCGGATGGGCACCGTGTAGGAACCGTCCTCGCGACGCTCGGGCATCTGCAGGTTGGACGCGTCGTAGCTGGCCAGATGGCCGGCACGCTGGGTGCCCTCGCGCATGGTCGACGTCATGGACGTGGACAGGCCCTCGGCGTTGGCCGAAGCGCTCGCCAGGCTCTGGGCCTCGGCCTCGCCAAA
>JAXIZX010000257.1:0-2015 GCA_036303765.1 Collinsella sp.
ATGCCGTACTTGGCCATGATGTAGGCGATGGTGCCGCCGCCACCAGCGTTGACGCGGCCGAGCTCGCAGGTCTGGAAGTCCACGCCGGCCTCGTCCATGATGTCGCGGACGAGGGCCACATACTCGGCGTCGGCGTCGTTAGAGCCGCCCTTGCCGCGGCTGCCCGTGTACTTGTTAAAGCACAGGCCGCGACCCATGAAGGCGGCGTTCTTGGTCTCGAACTTGCCGGCATAGCCCGGGTCGAAGCCGGCGGACACGTCGGAGGAGAGCATACGGCTGCGGGCGAGCGCGCGGCGCAGAGCCAGCGGGCTGTCCTCGCCGGCGAGCATCATGATCTCGGCGACGGTGTTCTCGAAGAAGCGACTCGTCATGCCGGTGGCACCCACGGAACCGATCTCCTCCTTGTCGACGATGAGCGTGATGCTCGTGCGCTCCACGTTGGCGACGTTGATCTGGGCGAGCATGGAGGGGTAGGCACAGACGCGGTCGTCATGGCCATAGCCCAGAATCATGGAGCGGTCGAGGCCCATGTCGCGGGCGGGGCCGGCGGGCACGACCTCGATCTCGGCGGAGAGGAAGTCCTCCTCCTCGACGTCGTACTGCTCCTTGAGGGTATCCAGGAACATCTGCTTGACGGGCTCCTTGGGGGCGTCCTTGTCGTCCTCATCGAACTTGACGGGACGGCCGCCCACGATCACGTCGAGGATCTCGGCGTCGACGGCGTCCTTGGCGGGCTTGGACATCTGCTCGCTCGAGAGGTGGATCAGCAGGTCGGAGATGGTAAAGACCGGATCGTCTGCCTTGTCGCCGATGTTGATGTCGACGGTGGTGCCGTCCTTTTTGCAGATGACGCCCACGAGTGCGAGCGGGGAGGCCACCCAGTGGTAGCTCTTGACGCCACCGTAGTAGTGCGTGTCGAGGTAGGCCATGTCGCCGGCCTCGAAGGCGGGGTTCTGCTTAAGGTCTAGGCGCGGCGAGTCCACGTGGGCGCCCAGGATGTTAAAGCCCTGCTCGAGCGGGGCGTTGCCCAGGTTGACGAGCATGAGGTCCTTGCCGTGATTGGCGGCGTACACTTTGTCGCCTGCCTTGAGCTCGCGGCCTTCGGCGATCACGGTCTCCAGGTCGACGTATCCCGCCTCCTCGGCCATCTTGATGCCGGTCTTGACGCACAGGCGCTCGGTCTTGTTCTCGCTCAAAAACTGCTTATAGCCGCGGCAAAGCTCCTCGAGCTCCTCGACTTGCTGTGGCGTGTACTTTTCCCATGCGCAGGGACGCTCCATGACGCAGGCTCCTTTCGGATCGATCGTGCTGGTTGATGTACCGTGAGCCATCGTATCACGCGCGGGCCCGCGGCGGCAGGGAAGCCTGATGTGCGGTGGCCGCGGGGCGGGGAGCGTGTAAACTGGTGTGAGCAAACCGTGCCCAGCCCAAAGCGAGGTATTCAATATGTCTGACAAGCGCCGCACCTTTGCCGTTATCGACGGCAACTCGCTCATGCATCGCGCCTTCCACGCCGTGCCGCCGACCATGAACGCGCCGGACGGTCGCCCCACCAACGCGATCTTTGGCTTTCTGAACATGTTTCTCAAGATGATCGATGCCTTTAACCCCGACGGCGTCGTCGTGGCGTTTGACAAGGGTAAACCGCGCGTGCGCATGGAGATGCTGCCGCAGTATAAGGCGCAACGCCCGCCCATGGACCCCGATCTGCATGCGCAGTTCCCTATGATTAAGGAGCTGCTCGCCGCGCTCAACGTGCCGATTCTGCAGTCCGAGGGCTGGGAAGGCGATGACATCCTGGGAACCATGGCGCGCCTGGGTGAAGAGGCCGGCTGCGACATGCTACTGGTGACCGGCGACCGCGACATGTATCAACTCGTGACCGAGCACGTCAACGTGGTCTCGACCCGCAAGGGCCTGTCCGACGTTGCGATCATGACGCCCGAGAGCGTGGACGACCTGTATCACGGCATTACGCCGGCGCTCGTGCCCGATTTCTACGGTCTGAAGGGCGA
>JAXIZX010000258.1:0-1741 GCA_036303765.1 Collinsella sp.
GCGACAGATCTTCTCGCCCACCACGGAGCCCATCGAGCCCATCATAAAGTTGGCGTCCATAAAGAAGAGCGCCGTATCGCAACCGCAGATTTTGCCCCTGCCGCACGCAACGGCATCGCGCTCGCCTGAACGCTCGCTCACGCTCTTGAGCTTATCGGCATAGCCGGGAAACGAGAGGAAGTCCTCCGACGCCAGATTGGCATCCCATTCCTCAAACGTGCCCTCGTCGACCGTCATGCGCATGCGCGCGCGACCGCTCACGCGAAAGTGTTTGCCGCAACGAGGGCAGACCTCGAGGTTGTCGTGTAGGCGTGCCTCATCGATCACACGGCGGCACTCCGGGCACTTGATAAACACGTGGCGCGCGGGAAACTCGGCGCACGACTCGGTTATCGGCCCCTCAAGGACATTGACCGTCTTCGCTTTTCTATTCATCAGCATAGAGATGCCCCATCAGATCGGTGTGATACATGCCCGACAAGAACTCGTCGTTTGCCAGCACGTCGAGCTGAAGCTCGCTGTTTTCGCTCACGCCCTCAATCACGAGCTCGCCTAGGGCCGAGCGCATCTTGCGAATGGCGCCGTCACGCGTGGGCGCACACACGATGAGCTTGCCGAGCATGGAGTCGTAGTACGGCGGAACTGTCGCACCGGTAAACATGGCGGAATCCCAGCGCACGCGCGGACCACCCGGCACACGCAGCGCGGTGACCGTTCCGCATGACGGCAGAAAGTCCGGCGTTTCGGCATTGATGCGGCACTCCATGGCGTGGTTGCGGACCGGCATGTCCTCCTGCTCAAAGGGCAGAGGCTGGCCGGCTGCCACGCGCAGCTGCCACTTGACCAAGTCGGTATCGGTCACAAACTCCGTAACCGGATGCTCCACCTGCAAGCGCGTGTTCATTTCCATAAAGTAGAAATTGCCGTCGTCCGAATACAGGAACTCGATGGTACCGGCTCCTTCGTAGCCGACGGCACGAGCCAAGTCACGCGCTGCCTTGTGCATGCGGGCACGAATGTCGTCGTGTCCGTCGAGGCACGGCGCGGGGCTCTCCTCGATTAGCTTTTGGTTGCGCCGCTGCACCGAGCACTCGCGCTCGCCGAGCGAAAACACATGGCCCTGCTTATCGGCCATAATCTGCACCTCAACGTGATGCGCCGGCGCGACGAACTTCTCCATGTAGCACTCGCCGTCGCCAAAAACGGCCTCGCCCTCGGCGCGTGCTTCAATAAAGGCCTTTGCCGCATCTTCCACGCGCTCGACCTTACGAATACCGCGACCGCCGCCGCCCGCACGCGCCTTAATAAGCACGGGGCAGCCAATGCGCTCAGCCTCGGCCGTTGCCTCCTCGGGACTTTTGAGCAAATCGCAGCCCGGCACGATGGGCACGCCCGCCGCGGCAGCCGTTCGACGTGCGGCGTCCTTGTCGCCCATGCTGTCGATCACCTTGGCCGAAGGACCAACAAACGCCAGGCCATACTTGTCGCAGTCGCGCACGAAGCTCGCCTTCTCGGAGAAAAAGCCATAGCCGGGATGAATTGCCTTAGCTCCCGACTTTACGGCACAGGTGAGCACAGCATCGTCGTTGAGGTAGCTCTCGGCAAGACGCGGACCGCCGATGCAATACGCCTCGTCGGCAAGCTGCACGTGCAGCGCGTCCGCATCGGCCGTGGAATAAACGGCGACGGTCTTGATGCCCATATCGCGGCACGCGCGGATAACACGGACCGCGACTTCGCC
>JAXIZX010000259.1:0-3853 GCA_036303765.1 Collinsella sp.
CATCGTGGACTTGACCTTGTAGAGCGTGCCGCCCACGCCGTCCTTGAGGGAACCGGCATAGGGAACGTAGGAGTCGACGCCCTCGACGAAGCTGAGCTTAGCGGCGCCACCCAGATCGTAGCGCTGCCAGTTGCGGGCACGAGCAGAACCCTCGCCCCAGTACTCCTTCATGTACTGACCGTTCACGTTGACGCGCTCGGTCGGGCTCTCATCGAAGCGAGCGAAGTAGCGGCCCAGCATCATAAAGTCGGCACCCATGGCAAGGGCGAGCGTCATGTGATAGTCGTAGACGATACCGCCGTCGGAGCACACGGGCACGTAAACACCGGTCTCCTCATAGTACTCGTCGCGAGCGCGGCAGACGTCGATCAGCGCGGTGGCCTGGCCACGACCGATACCCTTGGTCTCGCGGGTAATGCAGATGGAACCGCCGCCGATACCGACCTTGATGAAGTCGGCACCGCAGTCGGCCAGGAAGCGGAAGCCCTCGGCGTCGACGACGTTACCGGCACCGACCTTGACGTCCTCGCCGTAGTTGGCGCGAATCCACTCGATGGTGCGCTTCTGCCACTCGCTGAAGCCCTCGGAGGAGTCGATGCACAGGACATCGGCGCCGGCCTCGATGAGCAGCGGCACGCGCTCGGCATAGTCGCGGGTGTTGATACCGGCGCCGACCATGTAGCGCTTGTCGTTATCGAGCAGCTCGTTGGGGTTGGTCTTGTGGCTGTCGTAGTCCTTGCGGAAGACGATGCCCATGAGGTGATCGTTGTCGTCAACGATGGGCAGGGCGTTGAGCTTGTTGTCCCAGATGACGTCGTTGGCAACCTTGAGGCTGATGTTCTTGTCGCCCACGATGAGCTGCTCACGCGGGGTCATGAACTCGGAGACCTTCGTCTGGTGGTCATCGCGACTGGGGCGATAGTCACGGCTGGTGACGATGCCCAGAAGCTTACCCTTGGGAGTACCGTCGTCGGTAACCGGCATGGTGGAGTGGCCGGTCTTCTCCTTGAGCTCAATGACCTGCTCCATGGTCATGTCGGGGGTCAGCGTGGAATCGGACTGAACGAAGCCGGCCTTGTGATCCTTGACGGCCTTGACCATAGCGGCCTCGGACTCGGCGCTCTGGGAACCGTAAATGAAGGACAGGCCACCCTCGGTAGCGAGCGCGACACCCATATCGACGCCCGAGACGGACTGCATGATGGCGGAAACCATGGGGATGTTCAGGGTGATTGCCGGCTTCTCACCGCGCTTGAAGCGGGTTAGCGGCGTCTTAAGAGAGACGTTGTTGGGGATGCACTGCGAGGACGAGTAACCAGGGACCAGCAGATACTCCGAAAACGTGTGGGACTCACCGGGAAAGAACGTAGCCATGTTTCTCCTTTTTCCATGCGACCGGTCGGCTGCAGGCCTCGTAGGACCCAGCCCAACCTTGGGCGCCCAATACTGGGGAAGTATCTTAACGCACTTTGACTGCTACAATGCATGATTTAAGAAGAGCACACGAGGGTTTGACGCAGGCTTTGCGTTTGCCCAGCAAACACTTTAGCGGGAAGACGTGGAGCGTATGAAGTACAAGACGACGGCAAAGTTGGTCATTCAAGCGTGCGACAAGGATTTGCCGGGCGTGTTCGGCCACGGCTGCGTCTTGCTGCTGCAGGGTATTGCCCGCGAGCACTCGCTCAACCGCGCCGCCAAGAGCATGGGCATGGCGTATTCCAAGGCCTGGCGCATTGTGAACGAGGCGGAAGGACAGCTGGGCTGCAAGCTCATCGAGCGCGACGGCGCCCGCGGGTCCACGCTCACGCCCGCAGGAGAGCGAGCCATAGCGGTCTACGAGGAGCTGCAGGCCGACATCAACAACGTCATCGCCACCAAAGCCAACGCCCTCATCGCCAGCATCAAAGGGTAGCTAATTTACGAAGGGCGTTGTCTAGGGCGGACGCTACGACCAGGGGGTCGTCGGTGCCGGCGAAGAGGCGGACGGCGCTCCCCTGCTTGCCGCGTGGGGCCGAAAAGCGCGTCGTTACGCCGCCGGCGGGCGATGCGCGAAACTCCCCCGGCAAAGTATCGAACAGCTCGCCCGCACTACGCTCAATAAGGTCAAACTCAACTGCCGGACCAAAGCCGTGCTCGAGGATTCCAGTTGCAACCGCATGATCGGGATGCGAACCCAGCCCAGGATAGCGAACGTTACACACCATCTCGTTGGTGGCCAGATACTCGGCCAGCGCACGGGCGCGGTCGAAGTGTGCCTGCATGCGAGCGTTAAGCGAGGAGAGCCCACGCTCCAGCACGTCGGCCTCCTCGGCAGACAAATCGAGCGCCGACGCCCCACAGCCAGCAAACAACGTATGCGCGCACTCGGAAGCGGCATCCACGCGATGGCGCTTGAGCTGCGAGCGTGCCACCGGAGCGGCAACGAGCTTGCGCGGAGCCTTACCGGCGCACACGCGGTCGAGCGCCTCGAGCGACAGGACGGCACCCAAACGCAGCGGATCGCACCCAAAGACGCTTGCCACGGTGTTATCCACCACAAGCAGCGCACGGGCCTCACGCGCCGCCCGACCCAGCGCACGCAGATCGGGCACGCGCAGACCAAACCCGCCGATGGAGTTGACGAACCACCACAGGTGCGGACCCTCGGCATCAAACGAAGCATCCAAGCCCTCGGACGCGGCGGTAAACGCCGCAACCGACGGCTCCCCCACGAGCACAACGTCGCAGGCATCAAAGCCGCGCGCAAACGCATCGGCAAAGTCGTCCGCAAAGGCCACCAGGCGGTCACCAGGACGCACAATCCCCAACAGAGACAGCGCCGCCGGCACATGCGAGGCCGCAACAAGACGCGCCTCACGCGCACCAGCCCTTATAGCCCAGGCCTCTTCTAGCTGTTGCACGTCCACGCGGCACCATCCCTTAATTAAAACCGAACCAAATAAGCTTTCCAGGTTGAGGATAACTAGCGAGCGGGCAGCTGCCGTAGCGAGGTGCCGCGAAAGAGGAGCGACGCGTACTTTATGTACGCGAGCGACGGTTTGAGCGGCAGATCGCCACGGCAGCTGCCCGCGCAGCGTCAAGCGGTCCGGCGTTCGTTAGAACGCCGGAACAAAATTAGCCGTGATATTCGCCGTTGTATTGGATCAACGTTAGATCTTCCACGCCATCGAGTGCGCGGATGGCGTCGGCATAGGGCATATCCACACCGTCCGAGAACACCTCGACGGCCATCTCGACCTTGTCGCCGCGCATCGTCTTGGATTTGACGGTGAACTTGGTGCGCCCAAATGCACGCACGATATCATCGCCGGTGGTCTGCCCCGTGTAGTGGATGACCATCATGTACACGCGCGCCTTGTCCTGGTGGCTCGCAAAACCGACGATCATCACGACGATCACCACTGCCGTGAGCCCCACGAGCGCGTACATGCCGGCGCCTGCCGTAATGCCTGTGGTAATGGCCCAAAACAGATACAGCAGGTCGAGCGGGTCCTTGACCGCCGTACGATAGCGGACGATAGACAGAGCACCGACCATACCGAGCGAGATGACCACGTTCGTCGAGATCGCGAGCGTGACCATGCAGGTGAGCACGCACATGCCCACGAGCGTCACGGCAAAGCTACGCGAATACACCACGCCGGTAAAAAAGCGCTTGTACACGTAATAGATCAGGATGCCCATGGCGAGCGCCACGAACAGCGAAAGGCCAATCTTGGCAGGGTCGACCTGGCCAAACGCCTCCAAGACGGAGTTCTTAAAAAAGTCCCTGGTGCTCATGGTCTAAATATCCCCTCGGTTCTCAAAATCCGATTCCCAGTAATTAAATCCGCGCAGGTAGGCGGTCTTTTCG
>JAXIZX010000260.1:0-2192 GCA_036303765.1 Collinsella sp.
CGCAGCTCAGATCGCCCACGACAGGGGTGGAGCTGAACTCGCTGACCAGATGATTAATCTCATCAGGCAGCTTTTCAAAAATTTCCACGACTTACCTTTCGACCTCATGAGGATCTCGCAGCGCCTTGGCGACGCGAACCGCGCAGGCGGCCATAAAGGCCACGAAGCCGATCGCCTCGCCCAGGAGGAACATGCGAAATGCCTCTCCGAACAACACAAACACAACCAAGGTAAAGACAAGCAACGCGATTGCCGAGACCGCGAGACTCACCATACCCTTGAGCATGTCCGCATTCTGCTTATCGTCAAGAACCGGCTTGAGCGTAAAGACAAAGGGAAGGAAGGCAATTGCGCCCGCGATGGCGCCTGCAACGATAGCGAGCAGATCGGCTATCTGAAACATTGGCGTCCTCACTTTCCTTTTTTAACGCCTCACAGAACAGTTCCCGCCAAACATTGGTGACTATTGTACGAGCCAATCGCTAAAGTACAACCGAAAAAGCATCGGTTAATACGCACCTGTTCGTTTTCTTAAGACCTTCTTTATGCCGCAGGTACGGTAATACGTTTTTCTCGAACCCTGCAGGGCAAAACGTCCGTTAACAGGAGTGCGCGTGGACGTCTTTTGCTCGCCCGCGCGCACCATTTCTTCGTATTTTCGACGTTAGCCGGTATGGCCCAGAGATTACAGCGTGCCGTAGATGCGGTCGCCGGCGTCGCCCAGGCCGGGAACGATGTAGGCAGCCTCGTTGAGATGGTCGTCGATAGCGCAGGTATAGATATGCACATCTGGGTCCTTCTCGGTCAGCGACTTGAGGCCCTCGGGGGCAGCGACGATGCACAGCATGCGGATGTCCTTGACACCGCGCTCGCGCAGGTAGCTGATGGCCATCTCGGCCGAACCGCCCGTGGCGAGCATGGGGTCGACGACCAGGCAGATGCGCTGGTCGATATCCTTGGGCATCTTGCAGTAATACTCATGCGGCTCATGGGTAACCTCGTCGCGTTCCATACCGATGTGGCCTACGCGAGCGGAGGGCACCAGGTCGAGAATGCCGTCGACCATGCCAAGGCCCGCACGCAGGATGGGCACGATGGCGAGTTTCTTGCCGGCGAGCTGTTTGAACGTGGCGGTAGTGATGGGGGTCTCGACTTCGACGTCTTCCATAGGCAGGTCGCGCATGGCCTCGTAGCCGTCAAAAAGCGCGAGTTCGCGCACGAGCTGGCGGAACTGGTTGGTGCCGGTGTTTTTGTCGCGCAGGATCGACAGCTTGTGCTGGACGAGCGGATGATCGACAAGCGTCACACGGGACGCATCGTAGGTGACGGTCATGGGTTGATTGCCCCTTTCGTTGCGGCCGCAAAACGGCCTTGCTGACAAGGCGCGCGGCAATGTTGCCGCCGCACGCCATGCATAAGTTTAGCGGTTTGTTGTATCGAGCAGCCCATCGCAGCCCTACTGTGCGGTACTGAGCGAGCGCTTGACTGCATCACGCCAGCCCGCAAGGTTTTGCTCGCGACGCTCGGCGGACATATGGGGAAGGAAGGTCCTAACGATCTGGGCATTTTGCTCCAGCTCTTCAAGGTCTTCCCAATAGCCGACGGCAAGACCCGCCAAGTACGCGGCACCGATTGCCGTGGTCTCCACCGTCTCGCATTGCAGCACGGGGATATCCAGCAGGTCGGCCTGGAATTGCATGATGAACTCGTTGCGTGAGGCGCCGCCATCGACGGACAGGCGCTCAATCGAAAGTCCCACGTCCTGCTCCATGGCGCGCAGCACGTCATAACTCTGGTAGGCCATGGACTCGCAGGCCGCACGCACAATGGTCGCGCGACTCGAGGCACCGGTCAGGCCGCACACGATACCGCGGGCATGCGGATCCCACCAGGGAGCGCCCAAACCCGCAAAGGCGGGAACGAAGTAGCAGCCCTCGTTGTCGTTGATTGAAACGGCGAGTTGCGCGGACTCGCTCACACTCGAGATGATGCCCATGTTGTTGCGCAGCCAGTTCATGGTTGAGCCGGCGGCAAAGATAGAACCCTCGAGCGCATAGCTGATCTTGCCGTCCGCGGCGATACCGATCGTGGAGACCAGACCGTTCTTGGATTCGACGACCTCGTCGCCGGTGTTCATGAGCATAAAGCAACCCGTGCCATAGGTGTTTTTGGTCTGGCCGGGATGGAAGCAG
>JAXIZX010000261.1:0-2369 GCA_036303765.1 Collinsella sp.
CGACGACATGCCGGGGGCGGACCGGGACGGGTTCAACGGCAGGCCCCGCCGACCGATTGCAAGCGGTCGGCGGGGCCATTGTGGCTCTTGACAGCGGATTGGGTCATATGAGCGAAAACGCCCCCAAGCGAGCAAGGTGACGTGAAATGAAAGGGCGCTGACCTTCTGGTCGCGCCCTTGAAGTTGAACGTCAGATTGCCGCTCTGGCGGGTTTGCAGCGTCAACTGGTTACGCGGTTTGGTAAAACCGCGTAACCCCTACGGCCGCTGGCCCATGCCACCCTCGAGGGTGACGGTCTCGCCGTTCATGTACTTAAAGTCGGGACCGCAGAGCTGAACGACCACGCGGCCGATCTCCTTCTCGACGTCGCCGTAGTGGCCTGCCGGCGGCATGTGGACGTTGGCCTTGAAAGCCTCGGGGTAAGCATCCTGGAAGTTCTCGAGCGCAGCGGTCCAAGCAAGCGGGCAAACGATATTGACGTTGATGCCGTCCTTGCCCCACTCGTTGGCGGCAACGCGGGTCAGGCCGCGGATGCCCTCCTTGGCGGCAGCATAGCTGCACTGGCCATAGTTGCCAAACAGGCCGGCGCCCGAGGCAAAGTTGACCACGGAGCCCTTGGTCTCCTTCAGGTGCGGATAGGCCTTCTGCATGTACAGATAGGTAGCATACAGACCGGAGTAAATGGCCAGGTTAAACTGGTCCATGGTGTGATCGGCGATGGTCACGCCCGAGGCGCTGGCCTGAGCATTGTTGACGACGGCGTCGATGCGGCCGAACTCCTCAATGGCCTTGTCGATGACGTTCTGGACAACGGCCTCGTTATCCTGGCCAGCCGAGACATCGGCCTGAACAGGCAGAACCTTGACACCGTACTCGGCCTCGAGAGACTCCTTGGCGGCCTCGAGCTTGGCGACGTTGCGGCCGGTGATGACGAGGTTCGCGCCCTCCTTGGCAAATGCGATATCGATGCCGTAGCCGATGGAGCCAGCGGAACCGTCCTTAAGCGTGGCCTTGCCGCCGCCGGTGACGATCACGGTCTTACCAGTGAAAAGTCCCATACAAAGTCCTTTCAAATCGCGACGGGCACGCCCGCCGACTGCGCGTATCCAACTTCACGCGCCAAAAGCTGAGATGCAACTTTAGCGTGTTCAAGCGAAAATAAAAGACCGCGGTAGGCGAACGGCACCACGTCGTTCGGCGAAGGGATTGTCAAGTACAAACTGGATAAAGCGGCCGAGTTATCGTTATCAGATCGAGCCATCGAACACGTTTTGAAACTTTGCTGCAGCGCGTGGGATGTCGGCGCGAGACTTTATCATAGGGTGACAAACAACGATGAGGAGCACATGCCTATGACAGACGAGCTGGACCCCCAGACTCAGCAGCATATTGATCATTCCGAAGACGCCGTCGACGACTGCGATACTCCTACCTGCGTCGACGCCTCCACCGATGCGCCCGCCACCGCAGATGCGCACGCCGGTGCGGATAAGGCAACAGACACAGACGATACTGTCGAGCATGATGAAAGTGAGCAGCCGGAGCCGAGCGATGCCGAACCTGACACGGACCCCGCCCCGCAAGCAGCGGGCCCCATCGAGGTGTCTTCGGAAGAAGAGCTCGATGCCGTCATGGACTCCATGATGGATGCCGTCAAAGCGATGAAAGACGCCGTGGCCGATGCCGATATTGATGCCGAGGAAGAGGAGGCCGCCGAGGCGGCCTCGACCTTTGTACCCGGCGAGACCCCCGTTGCCGACCAGGGCAGCACCATGCCCTCGTTTCTGCAGCTCGAGCACCCCACGATTGGCGCCGATGCGGTCGATCCGCACGCAGCGGGCTTTTCTGTGGTCGAGGGCGGTACCGGCAATATCGCCGCGCCGCAGGCTGCCGATGCGGACGCTGTCGACACCGCTCGCCCGATCGCCCCGCACTCCCCCGACGCGAACCGCGATCTGGGGACCGCTGTCTCGAACACCGCGAACGCCGTGGGCACCTTTATTGCCCAGGGCGCCTCGGCCATGCGCGAGATGAACGCCGCGAAAAAGGCACTTGCCGATGCCCGCGCCCACCTGGCCGAACTTGAGCAGCGCATTGCCGATCAGGCCGAGGAGCTCGAGACGCGCCAGGATATCGCAGGCCGCTACGACCAGATCGTCGCCGACCAGCGTCAGGCGATTGCCGCGGCACAGAAGACCGCTGCGGCAGCTGAAATTAACCGTGATGCCCATGCCGTCAAAGCGACGGAGCTCAAGGGCCAGCTCGAGCAAATGAAGGCAGAGGACGATGCGACCGAGCTCCGCCTGAAGGCTGCACTCGACGCCGTGGAGGCCCGCGAGGCGAGCTCGCGCGAGACCGGCAACCGCCTC
>JAXIZX010000262.1:0-3306 GCA_036303765.1 Collinsella sp.
CCATTACAACAAGCGCACGCACGAGGACGAGCTCGTCACCCCCGACGACCCCGCCTTTAAGCAGGAGGAGCAGGCAGCCGAGGAGCGCAAAGAAGAGCGCCACCACAAGCTCTAGGGCAAGCTGCCGAGGATGTGCCAAGGCGTTGGCAGCCGTTCGCGCGAACGCCGCGGCGGACTTGAAAGCCGGCCCCTGGCAGTCCCTAACCCACTCACGCCCACCCCTCTCAATAAACACGCTATCATCAAAACCTGCGAACGAACGTTAGGAGCAATCATGCCAAACGAGAACAGCTACGAAGTCGCGCTGCAAAAGAGCAACGCCATTCGCGAGGGCCTGGCCAAGACGCCCGAGAAGTTCACCATGCTTACCGGCGACCGCCCCACCGGCCGTCTGCACCTGGGTCACTACTTTGGCACCCTCAAGGGCCGCGTGGAGCTGCAGAACATGGGCGCCAGAACCAACGTACTCATCGCCGACTACCAGGTCATCACCGACCGCGACACCACCGAGCACATCCAGGACAACGTGTACAACATGGTCATGGACTACCTTGCCTGCGGTATCGACCCCGACAAGACCATGATCTACGCGCACTCCGCCGTGCCCGCAGCCAACCAGCTCATGCTGCCGTTCCTGTCGCTGGTCTCCGAGGCCGAGCTGGCGCGCAACCCCACGGTTAAGGCCGAGATGGAGGCCTCGGGCCACGAGCTCACCGGCCTTCTGCTCACCTACCCGGTGCACCAGGCCTGCGACATCCTGTTCTGCAAGGGCAATGTGGTGCCCGTCGGTCGCGACCAGCTGCCGCACATCGAGCTCACCCGCACCATCGCACGCCGCTTCAACAACCGCTACGGCAAGGTATTTCCCGAGGTCGACGCGCTGCTGTCCGAGACCCCGCTGCTGCCCGGCCTTGACGGTCGCAAGATGAGCAAGAGCTACGGCAACGCCATCAATATTTCGATGACCGCCGAGGAGACGGCCAAACGCATCAAGAAGAGTCAAACCGACTCCGAGCGCATGATCACGTTCGATCCCGAGAACCGCCCCGGCGTGTCCGGTCTGCTTTCGACGGCCGCCATCTGCACCGGCCGTTCCGAGGTCGAGATTGCCGAGGAGATTGGCATGGGCGGATCCGGCCAGCTCAAGAAGTACGTGACTGAGGCCGTCAACGAGTACTTCGCGCCGATTCGCGAGCGCCGTCAGCGCTACGAGAACGATCTGGACTATGTGAAGGACGTCCTGCACGAGGGCAACCGTCGCGCCAACGAGATTGCCGAGCAGACCCTGGCAGAGGTTCAGGACGCCATGGGCATGGTGTACTAGACCGATCTGCTGACTTGAGCTTTCGATTGCTATGGGGCGGGCGCTACGGCGTCCGCCTTTTTTTGGTGCCCGACCGGCTCGGTTCCGCCTATTGCACTCCCCCGACAAACGGGAACAGGCCCGCTGACAGAAAGTTGCCAGCGGGCCCGTTCCCGAAGTACACCGTTGAATCGCACAGAGGGGAGGAATGCGAATCAAACTCAACAGGGCAGGCTTTTTCATCGCCTATTGCCTGCTCCGTTGCTGAATACAATATAGTTCGCCGTGGTTTACTTTCCGACGGCAAAGTACGTCGCCACACCTTCTCCATAAGTTAACCCCGGTAAACCTTCCAAACAGGGACAGGTTTATTTTGGTAGGTTTTATCTGGGGAAATGTCGACGATAACGACGTTCCACCACGATGGGGACAGGCACCTTTGTGGTAGTTTGGCCACGGCAGAGCTGTTAGAGTCCGGCCGGCCAGCGACAGGCGGCCAATTCGACGTGCATGGGATCGGCAAACGTCACGCCCTCCCCCATTAAGAGCTCGCGCTGAGCATCGGGGCCGCCAAAGGCAAAGCCCTCACAGATGCGGCCATCGGCAAACACCACGCGATGACAGGGAATTCGACCAGGGCGCGGGTTGCTATGCAGCGCATAGCCCACATAGCGCGCACTTCGTGGACGACCGGCGAGCAGCGCCACCTGGCCGTACGTGGCGACCATCCCCTCGGGAATCTGCTCGACCACCTCGTACACCCGCTCAAAAAAGCCCTCAGACGCCAACATGCGCTCCTTTCAACCGAAACCAGCATAAACCACCACAAAGGTGCCTGTCCCCTCTGTGGTGGTTTTGACCGGAAAGCTAGTTGGCGGGCTGGAAGAAGGCTACGGCTACGGCGCCGGGGCCTACGTGGGTGCCGATGGTGGCGCCGATGGTGTGGACGGGCAGCTCGCCCTCGGTGTGGCCAGCCCACAGCGCAGCACTGTCTTCGATATACTTCTTGAGCACCGCATCCGAAAGACCCGTATAGCCGAGCGCCAGCGGCATGGAGAAGTCGACGCCGCCCGCCTGCTCGACCTTCTGGTTCAACAGGTTTCGACCGTTTTTGGAACCGCGCGCCTTGCCCAACTGCACGATGAGGCCGTCCTCGGCGGCCACGACCGGCTTCACGTTGAGCAGCGTACCCACGGCGCCGGCCGCAGCAGACAGACGGCCTCCGCGCACCAGGTACTCCAGCGTCTCGAGCAGGCCGATAACCACCACACGGTCGCGCACGGCCTCGACCGCCGCCGCAATCTGGGCCGCACTACGGCCCTCGTCCACCAAGCGCAGCGCATACTCGACCAGCACGCGCTCGCCCAGGGTGACGTTGTTGCTATCCACCACATACACGTCGCCGCCCGGTGCCTCGGCAAGTGCGGTACGGGCACTCTGGTTGGTGCCCGAAAGCCTGGCGCCCACGGTAATAATCACAGCCTCGTCGCCGGCCTCACGCGCTTCGGCAATCGCCTGTGAAAAGGCATACGGGTTGACCTGACCAGTCTTGGGCAGCTCATCGCGCTCCACGAGCATCTCGTAAAAGCGCTGGTGATCGATGTCGACGCCATCCATATACACATCGGTGCCAAAGGTGACGGACAGCGGCAGAACACGCAGAGCGGGGTGCTCAGCCGGCGTCATATCGCTCGCGGAATCGGTAATAATACGAATGGACATAGCGAATCCTTTCTTGCGCGGACCTCGCGCGGGGAATTTTGACAGCAATGCCCCGGCACGGTATACGCGCTCAAACGGGACTATGCAGTTGTTAATTGGAAGCAAATGCCTTGGCGGCCTTAGATCTCGCGCAAGGTGTTGAGCATCGTGCGCAGCGACGCGTACATCTGCTCGCGCTGTTCCACGCCCATGGCCTTACCGGTGGTGTCAAGCACTTCGCGGATGATGCGATCGGCCTCGCTCATGCTCTCGCCGCCCAGGGCAGTCAGGCGCACCGGGGC
>JAXIZX010000263.1:0-2936 GCA_036303765.1 Collinsella sp.
GCGGGAAGTCGGGTTACCAAGGGCCGCCGCGTGAGCTCGCAAACGACCGCGCACCAGTATAGCCGCAAGCTAGTCATTTTGGGATGACTGGTTTAGGTAGGCGATATACTGCTGGGCAGACGAAAGGAGCGTCGACGATGCTTAATGGGTGCACATATATATTGACGGTCGACGTGGGCAACACGTTCATTCGCTTTGGCCTGTTTGCCGAGGATTCGGCCGCGGCACAGGAATGCCCGCTTGCGACGTGCGAGATCACCACGCCGTCGAGCATCACAGCAGACGAGGCACGCATGCGTCTCGTGCAGGTCATGGCCGCACTGGCGGCCGATGCGGGCATGCCGGGTGCGCTTGTGCCCGCGGCTGCTGTGCTGAGCTGCGTGGTCCCGGCGCTCGAGCGCCCGTGGAAGGCGGCACTTTCCCGTACCTGCACGGGGCGCGTGCTCACGGTGGGGCCGGGCCTCAAGACCGGCATACCCGTGCACTACGATGACCCGGCCGAGATCGGTCCCGACCGCATCGCCGACGCCGTGGCGGCCCGCGCCGTCTACGGCTCGCCGTGCATCGTGATCGACCTGGGCACGACGACCAATATCGAGGTCATCGACGCGCACGGTACCTTTGTCGGCGGCGTTATCGCGCCAGGCCTGGCCCTCGGCGCCCGTTCGCTTTCGGCGGCAGCAGCGCGCCTGCCTCAGGTTGAGCCCTCGGCGCCGACACACGTCATCGGCCGCAACACGCGTGAGGCCATGCGCTCGGGCGTGGTTCTGGGCGAGGTGGCGCGCATCGACGGCATGCTCGACATGGTGCTTGCCGAGATGCGTGCGACCAAGGCCGCAGGGGAGGGCGATGTGCCCATCGTCATTACCGGTGACGATGCCGAGGCACTTGCGGCCCTTGTCGGCCATAGCCTGACGGTCGATGACGCGTTGACGCTGCGGGGCCTCGCCGAGCTCTACCACATCAACCAAAAGCCCCGCCGCGCGTGAAAGTGAGGGCGCCGGTGGGATAAACGCCCCTACCTTCCACCTGCTACAATGGGTCAGACTATTGCGATTTCGGAGGTGTCTGGCATGTCGGACGATCTTCATCAAACTGCGTCGGGCAAGCGCCGCGACGTCATTAGCTGGGATGAGTTCTTTATGAGCGTGGCCATCGCCGCGCAGCGCCGCAGTAAGGACCCCAACACGCAGGTGGGCGCGTGCATCGCCAGCACCAACCACCGCATCCTTTCGGTGGGCTACAACGGTACGCCCTCGGCGCTCAACGACGACTTTTTCCCGTGGGGCACGAGCGATGACCCGCTGCAGGACAAGCATAACTACGTAGTCCATGCCGAGGCAAACGCCGTGCTCAACTACCGCGGCTCGCTCAAAGACCTCGAGGGTTCCACGGTCTACGTCACGCTGTTCCCGTGCCACGACTGCGCCAAGATCCTGGCGCAGGTGGGCGTGGGCGAGGTCGTCTACCTGGACAACAAGTATGCCGACACCGATGACGGCCGTATCAGCCGCCGCATTCTCGACTCCTGCGGCATCAGCTACCGCCAGGTCATCGTCGATGTCCAGATTGGTACCGGGGGACAGGCTCAGCAGTAGTGCGTGCCAACGCTAGCTGGCGGCAAAACAGCCAAAAGAGCCCCGTCCCAAATTGACTACTCGTGAAAGTCGCGTCTGCGCGCATGGACGGCTCGTGAGCGGGTACATGGCTGTAGTAACATAGCTTCTGTCCGCGGGCGTGCCCGCGTTATTGTGAGAAAGGAGCCCCTGTGGCTGTTAACGAAGAGCTGCTTAAGAAGGTTCTTGAAGAGATCCGCCCCAACCTGCAGGCCGACGGCGGCGATATGGAGTATGTGGGCGTCGACGACGAGGGCGTCGTCAAGCTGGAACTGCAGGGCGCCTGCGCCGGCTGCCCCATGAGCTCGCTAACCCTTTCCATGGGTATCGAGCGCATTCTGAAGGAGCATGTGCCTGGCGTTACCCGCGTTGAGCAGGTCAATGCTTCCGGCGAGGCCGAGGACCTGTACGACGAGTACGCCCCGTTCTAAGATGCGAAAGCTGCGGACGGTACGCTCCGCATAGACGTTACGCCCAAATATGCGGCTGCGAGCGTAAGGCCCGCGGCCGCATTTGTATGTAGGGAGCAGAGGGATCGATATGCTCAACGACCTCTACCATATGCTTGATCCCGTCGCGATCTCGGCGGGCCCCATCACCATCTACTGGTACGGTCTGGCCTACGTGGTCGGCGCTCTGCTCACGGCGGTCGTTATGTACCGCACGCAGCGTCGTTGGGGCTTCGACATTACGATCGATGACCTGACGAGCGTCGTAGTCGGCGCGGTCTTTGGCCTTATTATCGGCGCGCGCCTGTTTTACGTCGTCTTTTACGGTGATGGCTACTATTTGGCCCACCCGCTCGAGATCTTTGCCACCAACGAGGGCGGCATGAGCTTCCACGGTGGCCTGGTGGGCGGCATCTTGGGCGGCATCATCGTGTGCCGCATGTATAAGCTCGACGCCTGGACTATAGCCGACCTTGCCGTTATCGGTGCTCCGCTGGCCCTGTGCCTGGGACGTTGCGCCAACTTCGTCAACGGCGAGCTGTGGGGCAAACCGACCGATCTGCCTTGGGGTGTGGTCTTTGGCGGCACCGCGGGCGATATACCGCGTCATCCTTCTCAGCTCTATGAGGCATTCCTAGAGGGCGTCGTGCTCTTCTGTATTTTGCAGGTGCTCAGCCGCAAAAAGCCGCTGCTGCCCCAGGGTACGTTTATGGGCGTGTTCGTGATGGGGTACGGCATCGTCCGCTTTCTCGTTGAGTTCGTGCGCGTGCCCGATGCCCAGTTGGGTTATCTGCTGGGCGGCGTCATCACCATGGGTCAGCTACTGAGCCTGCCGCTCGTGATCGCCGGTCTGGCGCTCATCATCTTCGCC
>JAXIZX010000264.1:0-6058 GCA_036303765.1 Collinsella sp.
ATCACGGCTTTGGCTACGACCCGCTGTTCCTGCCGGTCGACACGCCGGGCAAGACCATGGCCGAGCTGACGGCGGACGAGAAGAACGCCATCAGCCATCGTTTCCACGCGCTCGAGCATCTGTCCGCCAAGCTGACGGGCGAGGAGTAGGCCGTGCGTGCGGTGGTGCAGCGCGTGCTCAACGCCGGCGTGACGGTCGACGGCGAGTGCGTGGGCCGCATTGGACGCGGCTACCTGGTGCTGCTGGGTGTGGGCCATGGCGATACGCGTGCCGAGGCCGACAAGCTGTGGGGCAAGCTCCGCGGGCTGCGTATCAACGAGGACGAGAACGGCAAGACCAACCTGGCACTTGCCGATGTCGACGGCGAGGTGCTCGTGGTGTCGCAGTTCACGCTGTTTGCCGACTGCCGCCACGGCCGCCGTCCGTCGTTTACGGATGCCGGCGCCCCCGATGTCGCCAACGAGCTCTACGAGTACTTCTTGACGCTTGTGCGCGAGGACGTCGAGCAAGTAGCACATGGCATCTTCGGCGCCGATATGAAAGTCGATCTTGTCAACGACGGTCCGTTCACCATCGTCTTGGACACCGATAGTCTGTAAGTAGTCAATTTGGGACCGGGCTTTTTAAGCTACTTGCGTATGACGGCAGCAGGGTGCTATAGTATTAGAGTTTTGTCTATCTTAGGGGTATTATCCCCTTTTTGAATTGCACCTTCTGGAGGCCCTGTTCATGGAAGAGATGGAAGTCAATCACGTCGACGACATCCACGAGAAGCTGACCGATATGGTGGGCGATCGCGTTAAGGTGAAGGCCAACATGGGCCGCACCCGCGTCGTCGAGCGCATGGGCACCATCAAGAGCGTGCACCCCGCCGTCTTTATCGTCGAGGTTGACGAGCGTCGTGGCCGCAAGTCGCGTCAGTCCTACCAGTACATCGATGTCCTCACCGGTCAGGTCGAGCTGTTCGACCCCGAGAGCGGCGAGCACATTTTTACCCCGCTCGGCAATCAGCTCGAGGAGCACTAGCGGTGACCGATTGGTCCCTGACCCTTTCCGCGCCGGCAAAGATTAACCTCTACCTGGGGGTTCATACCGAGCGCGATGACCGCGGCTACCACAGGGTCGATTCCCTGATGGCAGCCGTCAGTCTTTCCGATACCGTGACGGTCACGCCGGCGCAGGCGCTGACTGTCCAGACGGTTCCAGCATCAGATTTTCCCATGCAAAAGAATACGGCGTATCGGGCTGCGATTGCTATGGCCGAGCATTATGGTCGCGAGGCAAACATCTGCGTGACGATTGAGAAGCGCATTCCATTGTGCGCCGGCTTGGGCGGCCCCTCGACGGATGCGGCCGCGGTCATTGTCGCCTTGGCGGAGCTCTGGGGAATTGATCGCACCGACCCCGTGCTCGACGACATCGCGCGCGGCATTGGTGCTGACGTCCCGTTCTTTTTGCACGCGAGCCCTGCGTTCTACGTAGGTGGGGGAGACGTGCTGGCAACTGAGTACCCCGCGCTGCCCGCAACGCCCGTCGTGTTGGTCAAGCCGCGCGAGGCAAGTGTTTCGACAATTGAAGCCTATCGACGTTTTGACGAGGCCCCGGTGCCTGCGGACGAGCCCGGCGCGATAGCTTCTGCCTTGCGTGCTGGTGATGCCGAGACGGCATATGCACTCATCCATAACAACTTGGGTGTCATTTCCGCACAGATGGAGCCGCAGATTCAAACGGTTCTCGATTGGCTGCGTAAACAGGACGGCACCGTTGCTGTAGATGTGTGCGGATCGGGTGCCTGCTCGTTTGCCATTTGCGGCACCGCCGCCATGGCCGAAAGGCTTGCCGACGCTGCCCAGCAAAACGGCTGGTGGTCCTGCGCGACGCAGTTCATTCCCAACACGGTTCGCGTCGAAGTGCCAAAGAAGTAAAAATTTCTCTAGCACACGACGGAAATCTTTGTTACTATAGTCGAGCTAACGGGTTGTGGCTCAGTTTGGTAGAGCACTGCGTTCGGGACGCAGGGGTCGCTGGTTCAAATCCAGTCAACCCGACCAGAGCATGAGGAGGGACCGCTTCTTGCGGTCCCTTTTTTTAGCTATTGTTGTGATACCGCGATACCCGCGGTATACTCATTCGAGCTTGTCTCGCTGTATTGTGGAGGTCTACATGTTTGGACTGAGGGCTCCTGAGCTCATCATTATTCTCGTCGTTGTCCTGATTATCTTCGGGCCCAAGAACCTGCCGAAGCTCGGCAAGTCCCTCGGCTCTACCGTCAAGAATATCCGCGAGGGTATGGAGGGCGACGATAAGGCCGAGACCAAGCAGGCCGAGGAGGTCGTGGTCGAGCAGTCCGAGGAGGACAAGGAGATCGCTGAGCTCGAGGCCAAGCTCGCTGCTGCCAAGAAGAAGCAGGCAGAGGACAGCGACGCGGACGCAGAGTAGTCCCATCCCTTTGGGGTGAGCACCTGACCGGCTTGCCCGCAGGCTAGCCGGTCTTTTTCGTTTTGTTGACAGTTGATTGTTTGATCAGAGTTGGGGAGATATCCGTATGGACGCAAGCCAGATCGTACTGACCGCTGAGGGCCGCCAGAAGCTCGTCGAGGAGCTCGCTTGGCGTGAGGGCGATTACGCCAAGGAGATCGTCGAGGACATCAAGGAAGCCCGCGCGTTCGGCGACCTTTCGGAGAACTCCGAGTACGACGCCGCTAAGGACAAGCAGGCCCAGAACGCCGCTCGTATTGCCGAGATCCAGGCCATCCTCGCCAACGCTCAGGTTGCTGCCACCACGGGCGACCTGACCGTCTCCATCGGTTCCACCGTTTCGCTGATTGATCCCAACGGCGAGGTCATGGAAGTCACGCTCGTCGGTACCACCGAGACCAACTCGCTCGAGCACAAGATCTCCAACGAGTCTCCGGTCGGCCACGCCATCATCGGTCACGGCGAGGGCGACTCCGTCGAGGTCGTTACGCCTTCCGGCAAGACTCGCGTCTACACCATCGCCAAGATCGCACGCTAGACCACGGTCCCGCGTAAAGGTATGTTTTCGCTCCCTGGGACCGAATCCTGGGGAGCGTTTTAGTTTGAGGAGCTAACTTATGGCAGAGAACCAGAACGCCGCCGATCAGGCATCGACGCTCAACGACGAGCGCGCCACCCGCCTGGCCAAGCGCGCCGCCCTGTTCGAGGCGGGCCAGAACCCCTATCCCGAGCACTCTGAGCTTGAGGACTACGTCGCCGATATCGAGACTAAGTACGCCGATCTTGCCGATGGTGAGGACACCGAGGATGTCGTGAAGATCGCCGGCCGTGTGGTCGCCAAGCGCGGTCAGGGCAAGATCATGTTCATCGTCGTGCGCGATGCGACTGCCGAGATTCAGCTGTTCTGCCGCATCAACGACATGGACGAGGCTGCCTGGAATACGCTCAAAGCCCTCGACTTGGGCGACATCCTGGGCGTGACCGGCGTGGTTGTGCGCACCCAGCGCGGCCAGCTTTCCGTTGCCCCTAAGAGCGCGACCCTGCTTTCCAAGGCCGTTCGTCCGCTGCCCGAGAAGTTCCACGGTCTTTCCGACAAGGAGACCCGCTATCGCCAGCGCTATGTCGACCTGATCGCCAACGACGACGTTCGCGAGACCTTCCGTAAGCGTTCGCAGATTCTCTCCACCTTCCGTCGCTTTATGGAGTCCGACGGCTACATGGAGGTCGAGACCCCCATCCTGCAGACCATCCAAGGCGGCGCTACTGCCAAGCCGTTCATTACCCACTTCAACGCGCTCGATCAGGAGTGCTACCTGCGTATTGCCACCGAGCTGCACCTCAAGCGCTGCATCGTCGGTGGTTTTGAGCGCGTGTTCGAGATCGGCCGCATCTTCCGTAACGAGGGCATGGACCTTACCCACAACCCCGAGTTCACCACGATGGAGGCCTACCGTGCCTTCTCCGACCTCGAGGGCATGAAGGCACTCGCCCAAGGTGTCATCAAGGCTGCCAACAAGGCCATCGGCAACCCCGAGGTCATCGAGTACCAGGGCCAGACCATCGACCTTTCTGGTGAGTGGGCCAGCCGTCCCATGACCGACATCGTCTCCGACGTGCTCGGCAAGCAGGTCACCATCGACACGCCGGTCGAGGAGCTTGCTGCCGCCGCGCGCGAGAAGGGCCTGGAGATCAAGCCCGAGTGGACTGCTGGCAAGATCATCGCCGAGATTTACGATGAGCTGGGCGAGGACACCATCGTCAACCCGACGTTCGTGTGCGATTACCCCATCGAGGTCAGCCCGCTTGCCAAGCGTTTTGAGGACGACCCGCGCCTGACGCACCGCTTTGAGCTGGTTATTGCCGGTCACGAGTACGCCAACGCGTTCTCCGAGCTCAACGACCCGGTCGACCAGGCCGAGCGCTTTGCCGCCCAGATGGCCGAGAAGGCCGGCGGTGACGACGAGGCCATGGAGTACGACGAGGACTACGTGCGCGCCCTCGAGTACGGTATGCCTCCCGCGGGCGGCATTGGCATTGGTATCGACCGCGTGGTCATGCTGCTCACCAACCAGGCTTCTATCCGCGACGTGCTGCTGTTCCCGCACATGAAGCCCGAGAAGGGTTTCCAGTCCGGTGCCGCTGCCGCCAAGGCTGCCGAGGCCGGCAACGCCGCGAGCCCGTTCGTTACGTCGCTTAAGCCCACGCTCGATTACTCCAAGATCGCCGTTGAGCCGCTGTTTGAGGAGTTCGTCGACTTTGATACCTTCTCCAAGAGCGACTTCCGCGCTGTGAAGGTCAAGGCATGCGAGGCCGTCAAGAAGTCCAAGAAGCTGCTGAACTTTACGCTCGACGACGGCACCGGCACCGACCGCACCATCCTCTCCGGTATTCACGCTTATTACGAGCCCGAGGACCTGGTTGGCAAGACCTTGCTCGCCATCACCAACCTGCCTCCGCGCAAGATGATGGGTATTCCCAGCTGCGGCATGCTGATCAGCGCTGTCCACGAGGAGGAGGGCGAGGAGCGCCTCAACCTGATTCAGCTCGACGCCTCCATCCCCGCCGGCGCAAAGATGTACTAACTTGTTACGCGGTTCTACGAACCGCGTAACGGCTCGACGCTGCGCGGGCCGCATTTGGACAATCTGACGTTCAACTTCAAGGGCGCGACCAAAAGGTCAGCGCCCTTTCGTTTCACGTCACCTTGTCACAAATGCGACCCGCTCGCTGACTTATGCTCAACCTGCGGCGCCATTTTTCTTGAAGGCACCTTGTTCGTTCTGGCGGGCTTTCGCTGTCCGTCCTCTATCTGCGGTGTTGCCCTGGTTGGCACTTAGGGACGTTCCTTTTCTGCCGGCACTTGGGGACAGTCCAGTCATTGGGGAAGTTATTAAACGACTAGTCATTCAAGAACGTCCCCAATGACTACTCAATGGCTATTGCGCGCATGGCTCGCATGACAGCCGTCTCTTTTATGTTTCCTTTAGCCGTCGCTGCCTAGGATGGGGGTTAGTCGATAGGAAGGGAGCACCGGGATGGACGATGCGAGCGAGCGCGCAATCGAAGAGGACATGCTCGATCAGTTCAATTACTTTGATGATGAGGACGAGGAGCTGATCGACCGTCGCGAGCCAGCTCCGCTTGATTCCTTTGATCTGGTCGATGAAGAGACTGATGAGGTTGAGGACGAATCAACGGAGTTCCCACAGTCTTCGCGCCTTAACTCGCTGCTTTCGAGAGCCCCCATGCACCACGGCGTTCGTGCCGGCGCGCTCCATATGAAAACTGACTGGCACCAGATCGTGACGGCAGGCGATGAACTTGCCGTCGATGCGCCGCTCACCGATAAATCATCCATCATCTGCCGCACCGGTATGCTTATGCTCGCGAGCGGAACGGGTGCCTGGCGTGTTCGCGATACCATGAATCGCGTCGCCGCCGTACTCGGTGTCACCATTCACGTCGACCTGAGTCTCCTATCGTTTGAGTGTACCTGCATCGAAGATGGCCACTGCTTTAACGAGGTCGTCAGCCTGCCCACAACGGGCGTCAATACCCATCGCATTTGGATGATGGAGAG
>JAXIZX010000265.1:0-3883 GCA_036303765.1 Collinsella sp.
CAGCATCGCTGCCCACGGCAGAACCGGCAAGCGCCGTGGCAACGGCAGCAAACACCTTGCCGCAATCCGTACTCAACAGCCTGAGCGCATCGTACAGCACCAGATCGCAGAGGAAGTACGCCAGGTCATCGGCATGCTGAGCATCGAGACCGTCGCGCTGCCAGTCAGCCAGCACCGCAGAGTAAATCTTCACGTGCTCCAGCAGACGCGTCTCGTCGTCGTAGCGCATGGTGTCCATGAGCGAACCCTTGCGCGCCACGCGGTAATCATACAGCTTGTTCGAGATAAGCGCGGTCTTGTGCGAACGACCGTACACGGCAAAATCGAAGACCTGGTCCTCGCCATACTTAACGGTTTCGTCGAACACGATCCCGTTGCCCAGCAAAAACTCACGCTTGCAGGCGGTGCGCCATGCAAACGGGCGAGATGCTTCCTTAAACAGTAGGTCGGAGCTATAGCCTTCAAACGACACATCGCGCGGGCTCAGCACATAGTTAAGCCACGGATACCCCGCCTCAAGCGGATACGGATTCGCGCCAAAGGTCAAAACGTCGCAGTCCTCGCGCTCAAAGGCATCGACGATCACGCGGCATGCATCGGGCGTAAATCGGTCGTCGGAATCCAAAAACGCAACGATAGGCGCCGTGGACGCGGCGATGCCTGCATTACGCGCACTCGACAGGCCGCCGTTCTCCTTATCGACCAGCGTAAAGCGCGCGTCCTTTTCGCAATACGCAGCCGCAATATCGCGCGAACCATCCGGCGAGCCATCGTTGACCAGCACGCCTTCCCAATCGGGCATGTCCTGCGCAAGCAGGGAGTCCAGGCACCAGGCCAGGCACTCCTCCACTTTATAGATGGGAACGACAACGGAAATCTTGGGGGTAGCCATAGTCACTCGCTCCTACTGTGCGGCCGGAACGTCATCGGGGTGCGGGTTGTCGCCGTAGGTGCACTGATACGTCAGCACACGCCAGACCAGCGGCAGGCCGCCAATCTTAAAGTAATGCTTAAACGTATTGAGCTTGCCCGGCTTCTTAAAGTCAAAGCGCGAATCGATATAGGCGCGGGGCGACTTGACCATCAGGCGCAAGTCGGTCTCGCCACGCGGATCAAACAGCGACAGGTCAAAGCGACCGGCATCCCAATCGGCCTTGAGCTCGGACGAGGCTTTCTTCCAAAACTGCTCACGCAGCTCATCGACCAGACGCTCATCATTCCAACGGTACGTATCGACCTTCATGCGCATTAAAATACCCTGGAGCTGAGCCTTGAGCTCGGGGCGCTCGTCCAAAAAACGTTGCATCTCGGCATATTCGTCGCACACGCAAAACACCTTGTTGGGCGAATTAACGGAGCTCTTCTCGTTATCCTGGCGATAACACAAAATGGGGTCCGTAATAAACGCGGCACGCTCGGCACAGGCCCAAACCTTAAAGTTAAAGCCTGCGTCCTGATACGAAGCGCCCGGCGTGGGGAGAAAGCGAATCTGATTGGCGTTGAGGAACTCACGGCGATAGATGGCAGACCAAATGGAAGGTTTGCGGTAGAAGATACCCGGGCGATCGACGGGGCGATACGCCGCGCCTGTCATGTGCTCGTCAATAATCCCAAACAGCTCACGGCGCTCGCTGGGCGTGGACCAATACAGGTAAAAGTCGCCCTTAACCACATCGGCATGCTCAGCATCGGCCTTGGCGACCAGCTTTTGGAGCGAATCCTCAAACATAAAGTCGTCGGACTCAAGGATGCCCACGTACTCACCGCGCGCCATCTCCAGGCCGCGGTTCATCGAGTCACCGTAGCCGCTGTTGGCTTTGTCGATCATCTTTACACGGGGGTCGCGCTCCATATACTCGCGGATGATATCCGGCGAACTATCGGTAGAACCGTCGTTAATGCAAATGATCTCAATGTCTTTGAGCGTCTGCGCAACGGCAGAATCGAGGCACTCGCGCAGATAGCGCTCAACATTGCAGATGGGAACAAGCAGCGAAACTTTAGGGATATCAGAGTTCTGCAAGAGAACCTCCTGTTGAATAGCGTGTAACAGGGTTATTTTAGCAGCCGAGTTACGGCGGGCGACAGCGCTTGGAATTAGATAAAGCGCTCCAGGCAGGCTTTGAGACCGCGGGTCGAAAGATAGAACAGCGTGGCATCTGTCATCGAAACGCCCGAGGTCGCTGCAACGAGCTTGTGGGCAACACGGCGAACGGCGCCCTTAGCAGGCATATCTGCCCAGTCCGTTCCCAAAAACGTCGCGAGGTCCATGTTGACGCGAGCCGCCACGCGATGGAAGTCATCGGCATCCAAGCGCGCCAGGTCGAACACAATGAGGTCCAAAAACCAAGTTATCAGCTCGCCGGGACACAGGTCCAAAAGACCATAGGCCGCCCAGTCTTCCAAGACCTCCTCGAGCATCTTCATGTGGGCGTCAAGCTTTTTGGCGCGCGCCTCGGCACTGTTGAACTCGTGCGTCGCCGATTCGCTCTCCATCACGTAGTGGTAGAACTTGTCCGGCATGACGACGGTCTTGTGGGCAAGCGCATAAGCCGCAAATTGGAAGACGACGTCCTCGCCCAAAGCCAAACCGGGGGCGAAGCGAATGCCTTCGCGATTGAGCAGCTCGCGCGAAAAAGCCGCACGGCAGGCATAGGGCTGCGCATTCGAATGGAACAGCAGTTGAGGATCGCGGGCGCCGAAGGTACCAGCTTTGGGGCTCATGAGTTGCTGGACGCGTTTGGGGGCAGCATCGGCAGGTTCACAGACGCCGCCAAAAACGGCGGCCTCGGCATCCGCAGACTCCATGGCATGCAGCACGCGCTCGACCGTCTGGGCATCGATGTAATCGTCGGCGTCCACAAAAAAGACGGTCTCGCCCTCGGCGACATCGATACCGGCATTTCGAGCACACGAGACACCCGCGTTTTCCTGGTCAATCACCAGTACGCGATCGTCGGCCTGCGCGATCTGGCGCAACACGTTCAACGAATCATCAGTCGAACCGTCGTTGACGCAGACAACCTGAATCGAACACTCAGACTGGACCAACAGCGAATCGAGGCATCGCTGAATGGAGCGTGCAGAGTTGTAAACGGGGACGACAATGGTAACTTTAGGACACGAGGCCTCTCCCATGCCGACCTACCCCCTCAGCGATTCGATGAGGAAGGCGGCGACCACGCCTGGGCCTCCAACCGAGGCGTAATACTTAGCACGCCCCAAGGCACCATCCGTCGCAAAACTCGGATGCTCGTCAACCCAGCCCTCGGGATCTTTGAGGATGGCAGCGAGATTTGCGCGCTTCCACGGTTTGAGGTCGTCAAGCAAAAACTCCCCCGCGTCCAAGGCCGCCTGAAATTCCTTAGCCATCTGAACCAGGAACTCCTTATAGAACTTAGGCGCCAGGCGCACGTAGTTCCACATGTATGAATCGTACTTAATGAGCTGGTTGAACTTGAGCATGCGCGCGACATCGCCGCTTGCGTGGTCGCGGGCATAATCCTCTCGAATCCAACGCTCAATCTCGGCATACTCGGTATTGACGCAAAAGACCTTAGCTGAAGAATTGACCGAGGAATTCTCGTTGTCCTGGCGATACGACAACACGGCATCGTGCAGGTAAATAGCCTTATCGGCGCACGCGATCACCTTAAAGGCAAATGACGTGTCCTGAAAGGATGCCCCCGGAGTCGGCAGGAACGTAATGCCGTTGCGCTCAAGAAAATCGCGACGGTACACGGCCGACCAAATCGACGGCTTTTGCTTAAAGAACTGCGTCGTATCGCTCGGGTGCACTGGCTTGCCACAGTCCTTGGCTTTAAACATCTCGTGCAGCGAACGGCGCTCCTCGGGCTTAGACCAGTAGAAATCAAAGTTCGCC
>JAXIZX010000266.1:0-5771 GCA_036303765.1 Collinsella sp.
ACGGCGTCGACTGCGGCCCGCGCGCCTACCTGCGCCCGGGCACCCACATGCTCGACGGCTCCAAGGCCGGCACGCACGTGGAGATCAAGAAGTCCACAATCGGCGAGGGTTCCAAGGTGCCCCACCTGTCCTACATCGGCGACACCACCATGGGCTCCGGCGTCAACGTGGGCGCGGGCTCCATCACCTGCAACTACGACGGCGTCCACAAGCACAAGACCGTCATCGGCAAAGATGCCTTCATCGGTTCCGACACCATGATGGTCGCGCCCGCCCAGATTGGCGACGGCGCACTCGTGGCCGCCGGCTCCGTCATCACCGAGCCGGTCCCGGCCGACGCACTCGGTCTGGGCCGCGCCCGTCAGGTAAATATTGAGGGCTGGGCCGCCGATTATCGCCGCCGTCTGCACGAGGACGACGAGGCATAACGCTTTATCAAGCACAAAAGGAGCTGTTCCATGGGGACGGCTCCTTTTTCTATCGTGACCTGCGCGACCGGATGAGTGGTCGGTTCGTGTCCGTTGACGGTAAAGACGTTATCAAGACCCGATTAACCCCGCCGCACGGTTACAATGCAAAAAGGCATCTATATGGCATTCGATATATAAAGGAGAAGGGTAATGCCGATTAATGATCCCGAGAAGTCGGAGAATATGCGCAAGTCCATCCGCGTGTATTCCGGTTCCTCCAACCGTCCCCTCGCTCAGAAGATCGCTGAGTTCCTTGGGGTCGAGCTTTCGGGCCTTACGCTAAAGCAGTTCGCCAACGGTGAGATTTACGCCCGCTACGACGAGACCGTCCGCGGCGCCGACGTCTTCCTGATTCAGTCCGTGGCCGGCGGCAACGTCAACGACATGCTCATGGAGCTGCTCATCGCCACCGACGCTGCCAAGCGCGCATCCGCCCGCTCCATCACCGCCGTCATCACCCACTACGGCTATGCCCGCCAGGACCGCAAGGCCGGCCCGCGTGAGCCCATCACCGCCCGCCTCGTCGCCAACCTGCTCGAGCGCGCCGGCGTCAACCGCATCATCACCCTCGACCTGCACCAGGGCCAGATTCAGGGCTTCTTCGATATCCCGGTTAACCACCTGTCCGCGCTGCCGCTGTTTGGCCAGTACTACAACGACATGCACTTCGACACCGACAACCTGGTTGTCGTCTCCCCCGATGTGGGCCGCGCCAAGGCCGCCAAGAAGCTGTCCGACATGCTCGGCTGCGACCTGGCCATCGCCCACAAGGGCCGTCCGCGCCACAACGCCGCCGAGGTCATGGGCATCATCGGTGACATCAAGGGCAAGACCTGCATCATCAACGACGACATGATCGACACCGCAGGCACCCTGTGCGCCAACGTCAAGGAGCTCAAGGCTATGGGCGCCGGCGACATCTACGTATGCGCCACCCACGGCATCTTCTCCGGTCCGGCCATCGAGCGTCTGAACGACGCCCCGATCGTCGAGTGCCTCGTCACCGACGCCATTCCCGTCGAGGTCGGCGGCAAGATCAAGACCATCTCGGTCGCCGAGGAGTTCGCTCAGGCCATCTCCGCCGTTTACCACGAGGAGCCCGTCTCCACGCTCGTCGGCGGCGACTTCGCGCTGTAATCCAGCGTGCATCTCATCATCTTTGGTGTTTTTAAAGGGTCGGAAGCTCGCTTCCGACCCTTTTTCTACCCCTCGACAACCTTCCCTGGACAATTAGTTCAGATACGTATTATTTTAAAGCTCCAAAGGCCGTTCTGAGCTCCCCGGCGAACGCCATACTGCCCAAAGCTCATCGCTTTCGAGTACGACCGCCGCATATTTACCCTCAAATCGCCCTAGAAAGCCCTTAGAAACGCCTCGAACGCCCGCCGTCTTATACGTATCTGAACTAACTGTCCAGTAGCTATCGTCAACCTTCGCGGCAGAGCTCAATTTCCTGCAATCCCCTCAACCGATTCCACCGATTTCATAACACCCAGCCGTTCATGGCGCGCAGCGCCCCGCTGAGCGAAAAGAACGGTATGGCGGTCGCATTCTGCCGCCAACTTAGTACGTTATAGCTATGACGACCGTGATTTCACATTTCTCCGCCCTCCGCGCAATTCGTCGCGCACGACGGGCGTACTCTGCCCTACCCTGGGACTCCGTTGATAGTGAACAGCAAGCACAGGCCTTGGCTAGCTGCATTCCCAATAATGACGCGATAGACTTTGGCGCACTTTCGATACTCGATGCCTGGAATGAAGATGATTCCGAACTACTCGATCTTCTCGTTTCAGACGAAGACAACAGACGCCCCGACAAGCGGCTTCTTCAGCATATTCTCACCGCTCCGCTTCCTGAAGGTGCAATTATGCACGTCGAGGCCGACATCTACGCAACGTCTCCTGCCGTGACAGCCATGCTTTGTTCCAAAAATGAATCAGTCGCCAAAACCTTGATGCTTCTCATGGAACTGCTCGGAACCTACTCCCTTCCTCCCGGGGCAACATACCCCATTGCCCATGACGACATCTGGCCCAAGGGCGATGGCTGCGCAGCGACGGGCGATCTTGATTGCTTGGGCAACCAGTCGGTGGTCGAGCAACAGAACGAAACCCGCTATGAACAGGCACACTACAAATGCGAGCCCGCCACAACTATCGAAGAGCTTGAGGCGGTTGCACGCTTCGCCAAAAGTAGCTCATACACATCGTTTCGCACGGCAGTCAAACTTGCCCGACCCGGATCTGCATCCCCAGCCGAATCCCTAATGTTTGCCGTTCTCGGAGCGCCCATGCGCTTTGGCGGATTCGGATGTTGCAGCCTGCCCATGGGAGGCCTGCTACTCAACTATCGAATCGACTTCGACACCCTTGCGGTCAACATGTCCTCGGGCATCCCCTATGCCATCTGTGACCTATATTGCCCGGCAGCCGGAGTCGACAACGAATACAACGGAATTGGGCACGAGCTTCAAAACGCTCGCATCCACGATGGCAATCGAAATAATGGCCTCAAGGCAATGGGCATCCACGTCCTGGTTATCAATCGCGACCAAATGAAAGACCTTGTTGCACTCGAAGCCTTCGCCCAAACGATGCATCGACTCGCGGGAGTCCGATTCCGATACCGTATCAAGGGCTATCGCAAGCGTCAGGCCGCTTGGCTCAACGCCCTGCGGGCCGGAATCAGCCTTGCGCCGGTCTAAACGGCGAATCACCCGCGCGCCGCCGAACAGGACTGGACAGTTAGTTCAAATACGTATAAATGGACACATTGAATTAGGCTGTTTTGCGGCTATCTCTATACCATTCGCCCTATTTGAAGGCAGGGTAGACTTCAAAACAGCGCCATATGGACTAACTAAAGCTCCAAAGCAACGTATCGGCATTGAATTGAGCACTTCGAGTCCTCAGAACTTATACGTATCCGAACTAACTGTCCACCTCGATTTCGACGGCCGTCCAAACGCCCTCAAATAACCTCAATTGCCCTCCATTTGACAGCGGCAACAGGGTCGCTCACCATAGCAGGCGACAAATCAACGAAAGGATGAACATGGCAGCTGCACAGCCGCTTAAGATTCGCATGGTTGCCGGGCTTGGCAACCCGGGCGAGGAATATGCCGAGACCCGCCACAACGCCGGCTTTAAGGCAATCGACGAGCTGGCCCGTCAGGCCGGCGTCACGTACTGGAAAAACCAAGCAGGCGCCGAGGTCGCGCTCATCAACATCAACGATCCCGAGGAAGAGGGCGGCAAGCGCCAGATTGTGCTGGTCAAGCCGCAGTCGTATATGAATACCTCGGGTGGCCCCATCTCCAAGCTCTGCCGCGAGTACAAGATCAAGGCCGAGGAGCTGCTCGTAATCCACGACGAGCTCGATATTCCCGCCGGCGACGTCCGCGTTAAGGTGGGCGGCGGCCACGCCGGTCACAACGGCCTGCGCTCCATCATCGACAAGATGGGCAGCCGCGACTTCAGCCGCATCCGCACCGGCATCGGCAACCCTCCCGGCAAGATGGCCGTCGCCGACTACGTTCTTAAGCAGCTGCGCGCCCGCGAGGCCGAGGATTTCCAGGACACCTGCGCCCGCGCGGCCGACGCCGCCGGCCTGGCGATCGTGCACGGCGTGGTTTATGCCCGCGACCATGTCAACGGCGCCGCTTCCGCCAACGGCAAGCACTAAAACCTATCATTTAGGGACAGGTTTATTTTGGCAGGTTTTACCTGCGGAAACGCCCCAGTTGCGGCATCGCAATCAACCGCGCGCCGACATACATGCACAGCACCCCAAAGGGGGCCGGCCTCATCACAACCCGAGGCCGGCCCCCTTTGCCGTTTTACCTGATAAAACCGACCAAAATAAACCTCTCCCCCTTTGGTAGGCCAAAGTGGATAAACCCCGCTCCCAACCGCCGAAGACACACGTAAACAGCATGTCCATGAGGGTATAATTTGCACCGTATGTCTGCACAACGCCTGTGCGCGTACGGTTTTATTCGGGCTACCGTCCATTTCCGTGGAGGCACGGTTCGGCGGCCCTAACAAGAGAGGGGTTCTATGTATAAGATCCTGGAGAAGACGCAGTTCTCGGAGAAGGTGTTCAAGTTCCGCATCGAGGCGCCCGCAATCGCCAAGCATGCGCACGCTGGACAGTTCCTCATGGTTCGCGCCAACGAGACGGGCGAGCGTGTCCCGTTTACCCTGGCCGGCTGGAACGGTGACGAGGGCTGGGTCGAGTTCATCTTCATGGTGATCGGCAAGACCACCGAGATGCTTTCCACCTACGAGGCCGGCGAGTCACTGCGCGACGTCGTGGGCCCGCTGGGCGTTCCCACCGAGATGGCCGAGGGCCCCTGCGCCGTCATTGGCGGCGGCGTCGGCCTGGCAATTGCCTTCCCGGTCGCCAAGCACCTGGTCGAGACCGGTCACGAAGTTCACGCCATCATGGGCGCCCGCACCAAGGACCTCCTGCTCATGGAGGACCAGTTCCGCGAGCTCCTCGACGAGGACCACATCCACATCACCACTGACGACGGCTCCTACGGCGAGCAGGGCGTTGTCACCGCTCCGCTGGAGCGCCTGCTGCAGGACAAGGCCGTGAGCCAGGTCTTCTGCGTCGGCCCCGTTCCGATGATGAAGTTCTCGACCCTCACCGCCCAGAAATACGACACCCCCATCACCGCGTCCCTCAACCCCATCATGGTTGACGGCACCGGTATGTGCGGCTGCTGCCGCGTCGAGGTGGGCGGCGTGACCAAGTTCGCTTGCGTCGACGGCCCCGACTTCGATGCCACCCTGGTCGACTGGGATGACCTTCGTGCCCGCCAGGCCGCTTACCGTTCCGAAGAGGGCGAGTCCCTCAAGGCCTATGAGGAAAAGAGCTGCGCATGCCACTAGTTAACGGTCGTTTCGTTGCCGATATGAAGTCGCCCCGCACCCCCGATAACGAGGAGCCGGCTGCCGAGCGCGCCTGCGACTTCCGCCCCGTCGACAAGGGCTTCACCGAGGAGATGGCGCTGGCCGAGGCCGAGCGCTGCCTCAACTGCAAGAAGCCGTTCTGTGTTGAGGGCTGCCCCGTCAACATCAACATCCCCCGCTTTATCGAGCAGATCCGCGCGAAGGACTTCGGCGGCGCCCTCGATACCATCCGCGAGGACTCCATGCTTCCCGCTATCTGCGGCCGCGTCTGCCCGCAGGAGAACCAGTGCGAGGGCAAGTGCATCCGTGGTAAGAAGTCCGAGCCCGTGGCCATCGGCCAGCTCGAGCGCTTCCTGGGTGACCGCCCCGAGCTCGCCTC
>JAXIZX010000267.1:0-4959 GCA_036303765.1 Collinsella sp.
CCTATGAGCCTGAAGGCCTGGATCGATGGTTCGCAGGGCAACATCCGGAGGGAGACGTTGGGCGCCAAGTGCATGGTGCGTCACTTCTTTGCAAATTAGCCACATGGCCTCGCGCGCGGCAGGGAGTGTGTAAAACTAGCGGTTGATAAATCGCTTTAGCGACAGGGCACATTGCTTTGGACGCTTGTTTTGGTATTTGGAGAAAGGAGACGGTTCCATGGCTCTTTGGGGCGGTCGTTTTGAGGCGGGCGTGGCCGAGGTCACGCAGGAGTTTGGCGCGTCGCTGCCGGTCGACAAACATCTCTATAAGCAGGATATCGCCGGCTCTAAGGCGCATGCCAAGATGTTGGCCGCCCAGGGCATCATCAGTGCCGAGGACGAGCAGGCGATTGCCAAGGGCCTGACCGGAATCGAACAGGATATCGATGCCGGCAACTTCACCTTCGATATCAACGATGAGGACATTCATATGTCCATCGAGAGCGAGCTGACGCGTCGCATCGGCGAGGCTGGCAAGCGCTTGCATACTGGGCGTTCGCGCAACGACCAGGTGGCGACCGATACGCGCCTGGGCATCAAGGCGCTGGCCAAGGAGCTCATGGAGGCCAATCTTGAGCTGCGCCATGTGCTGGTGGATGCGGCCAAGAAGTACGACAAGGTGATTCTGCCGGGCTACACGCATATGCAGCACGCTCAGCCCGTGCTGCTCTCGCATCATCTGCTGGCGTATTCCTGGATGTTCGCGCGCGACTTTACACGCTTGAAGGCCGCCTTTGATGCCGCCGACAACTGCCCGCTGGGTGCTGCCGCGCTTGCCGGTACGAGCTATCCGCTCGATCGCCAGATGACGGCTGCTGAACTTGGCTTTGCGGGCGTGATTCCCAACTCGCTCGATGCGGTTTCCGACCGTGATTTCCTGCTCGATCTGCATTACGCCGGATCCGTCATGGCGATGCACCTGTCGCGTCTTTCCGAGGAGATCGTGCTGTGGTCGAGCTCCGAATTTGGCTTTATCACGCTTTCCGACTCGTACTCCACCGGCTCGTCCATCATGCCGCAGAAGAAGAATCCCGACTTTGCCGAGCTTATTCGCGGCAAGAGCGGCCGTGTGTATGGCAACCTGGTGCAGCTGCTCGTGACCATGAAGGGCCTGCCGCTTGCTTATAACAAGGACTTGCAGGAGGACAAGGAGGGCGCGCTCGATACCGCCCATACGCTCATGCAGTGCCTGTCGGTTATGGCCGGAATGATTTCGACTTGGACCGTCAACGAGGATGCCATGGCGCGCGAGTGCGGCGTGGGGCACCTTGCCGCTACCGATGTTGCCGATTACCTGGCCAAGCGTGGCCTGCCGTTCCGCGAGGCACATGCCGTGGTGGGCCATCTGGTCCTGATGTGCGAGAAGCGCGGCTGCAATCTTGAGGACCTGCCGTTTGAGGTGTTCCAGGAGGCAAGCCCGCTCTTTGAGCGCGACATTACCGAGGCGCTCGACATCCCGTCGATTGTCGCCGCGCGCACGACCGAGGGCGGCACCGCCCCTGCCGCCGTTGCCGTGCAGCTTGATCGCGCCGAGGCACAGCTCGTGGCTGACGAGGGTGTATTTGGGTCACTGACTAAGGTCGTCGAGATGGGTCACGGGGCAAAGTAGGGATTTGACTGAAGCGGCTTTGGCCATTTATCGATAAATCGTTTTTGCTTTTACGGGTGTCTGCTGATGCGGACGCCCGTGTTTTGTTGCTATGGGGGAGGGGCTTGTCGAGAACTTCTGTAGGACCTTTGGGCAGGTTGTGAAGGGGTTACGTTCGCGGGCGGCAACCGACCGCCTGCTCTGTTCGATGCGGTTGATGGGCGGTCGGATGGTACTCTAATCGGGCTTCGAAACAGAAGTGACACATATGGAGCGCTTTAATAAATTGCAGCGTTTCAATAAACAGCTTTTTGTTTAACTGCAGCTAAAACTCTGTTACGATGCAGTCCAGGCGGGTGCCGGAATGGGACTTGGGCACGCGCGAACCTACTTGAAAGGCTACTTTTATGGCTATCGAGAAGACCTTCATCATGATTAAGCCCGACGCCGTGCGCGATCGCAAAATCGGCGAGATTGTTGCTCGCATTGAGCGCAGCGGTCTTGTCATCGAGCGCATGGAGATGACCACGCTCGATCGCGCTACCGTCGAGGAGCACTACGCCCATCTGGCCGACAAGCCCTTCTTTGGCGGTCTCTGCGACTTTATGACGAGCGGTCCGGTCGTCAAGATGGTCGTTTCCGGTCTCTCCGCTGTTGCTAAGATGCGCACCCTCATGGGCGCTACCAACCCGCTTGACGCTGCTCCTGGTACCATCCGCGGCGACTTTGCCGTCGATGTCAACGCCAACGTGATCCACGGCTCCGACTGTTTGGAGAACGCCGAGATTGAGATCAAGCGCTTCTTTGGCTAAACCAGCTTTGACTCCTTAAAGCTGTTAGCGTGTGGCTTGGGCGCCGCGGAGCTCCATCCGCGGCGCCCTTTTTATTCCAGTAGATTTTTGGTAACCGCTTAGAAATCTACTAAAGAGCCCCGTCCGGATGTTTCTTCCGGGCGGGGGCTGGCGTTAGCGTATGGCTTTGTAGGTCTTTAGGCCTCGTCGACGACCTTGAGGCCGCGCGTGTGGTCGATCTCGTTGAGGAGGTTAACGCGACGCTCGTGGCGGCCGCCCTCAAACTCGGCGTCGAGCCACTCGTCGACGATCATCTTGGCGAGCTCGGAGCCCACGACGCGGGCGCCAAAGGCGAGCACGTTGGTATTGTTGTGCATGCGCGAGAGCTTAGCGCTGAAGGGTTCGGAGCACACGACGGCGCGTACGCCCTCGACCTTGTTGGCAGCCAGGCTAATTCCGACACCGGTGCCACAGATGAGGATGCCCAGGTCGACGTGGCCGTTGGCAACGGCCTTACCCACCTTGTATCCGGCGATGGGGTAGTCAAAGCTCTCGGAGGTGTCGGTGCCAAAGTTCACGACCTCGCAGCCGCGCTCCTTCAGGTGCTCGGAGATGATGTTCTTGAGCTCGACGGCGGCATGGTCGTTGCCGATACCAATCTTCATGAGTGGTTCCTCTCTGGTCCGTGCGGCGGAATTGCTAAAGGTTTTACCGCGTTCGACTGCATGATAGCGCGACTTTTGCGTAAACGCTCGGGCGTTTTTTGGTCAAACGCTTTAGCATGCGACAAGACCGGCTTCGCATGAATGAATGCCGTCAGATTGCGCTTGAACGCCGTCCGTCGGAACCATGGTTGCGGTTTTTGATGCATTGTTATCAAATAAAAGAGCTAACTATTCTTGAGAGTCCAGCCCGTTATACAAGTAGGAGATACCTATGTCTGCCGATTCCCTTCGTGATACCGCGTTTTGCGATGTTTTGAACCGCGAGCTTGTCTGTGCGCTCGGCTGCACCGAGCCTATTGCCGTTGCCTATGCAGCGGCGCTGGCGAGCCAGACGCTCGGTTGCGAACCCGATCATATGGATGTCGCCTGCTCGGGCAACATCATCAAGAACGTTAAGAGCGTGACCGTGCCCAACTCGGGCGGTATGCACGGTATTGAAGCGGCGGCCGTGCTGGGTGCCGTGGGCGGCGACGCCAAGAGCGCGCTCGAGGTGCTCGAGAGCGTTAACGACGAGGACCGTGCTCGCGTGGCCGAGCTCCTCGCCGATGCCGGTTACTGCGATGTGTCGCTTGTCGAGGGTGTGCCCAACCTCTACATCAAGGTGACTGCCACAGCCGGGGGCCATACCGCAGTCGTCGAGATTACCGACCACCACACCAATGTCACGTGCCATACGCTCGACGGTATTCCGGTATGCGGCAAGTCGGCGGGGGAGTGTGCCGCCTGCGCCGAGCGCGTTGTGGCCGAGCGTGCGGCAGATAGCGCTGACACGCCCATGTCGATTGAGTCCATCATCGACTTTATCGAGGACGGCGACATCGATGGTGCCCGCGCTGCCGTTGAGCGTCAGATTGAGCTGAACGGCGCGATCAGCGCCGAGGGCCTGGCGCACGCTTGGGGTGCCGAGGTTGGCCGCACGCTGCTGGGTGCTCGTGCCGATGACGTCGCCTGCCGTGCCCGCGCCCGTGCGGCCGCCGGGTCCGACGCCCGCATGAACGGCTGTGCGCTGCCGGTCGCCATTGTGTGCGGCTCGGGCAACCAGGGCATTACCTGCGCACTGCCCGTTATGGAGTATGCCGAGTACCTGCGCTGCGACCACGATCGCCTGGTGCGCGCCGTGATGCTGTCCGATCTTATCGCTGTGCATATCAAGAGCTATATTGGTGCGCTCTCGGCGTTTTGCGGTGCTATTTGCGCCGCGTGTGGCGCCGGCGCTGCGATTACCTGGCTGTGTGGTGGCACGCGCGAGCAGATTGGCGCGACGGTTTCGAACACACTCGGTAACGTGGGCGGCATCGTGTGCGATGGCGCCAAGGCAAGCTGTGCCGCCAAGATTTCCGCTGCCGTTGATGCGGCGATTCTAGGTCACGATATGGCCATGCAGGGTCGTGGCTTCCGCGCCGGCGAGGGCCTGATCCAGGATACCGTCGAGCAGACAATCGCCAGCATGGGCTACGTGGGCCGTGTGGGTATGAAAGATACCGATGTCGAGATCCTCAACATCATGATCGGCAAGACTCGAGTCTGTTAGTTATTGGTTCCGCCGTTCTACCGAACGGCGGACCGGCCGACGCTGCAAGCCCGCCAGAGCGGCAATCTGCCTTTCAACTTCGGCGGCATGACCAGAAGGTCAATGCCGCCTTGTTTCAAGGCACCTTGCTCGCTCTGGCGGGCTTTCGCTCATATGACCCAATCCTCTGTCAAGAGCCACAATGGCCCCGCCGACCGCTTGCAATCGGTCGGCGGGGCCTGCCGTTGAACCCGTCCCGGTCCGCCCCCGGCATGTCGTCGACGCCTTCGGCTCAGTCTCATATCC
>JAXIZX010000268.1:0-7018 GCA_036303765.1 Collinsella sp.
CTGCGAGGTGGACGTGAGCTGCCACGTGTGCGGCGGCAAGGGCTGCAACTTCTGCAAGCACAGCGGCTGGATCGAGATCCTGGGCTGCGGCATGGTCGACCCCAACGTGCTCATCAACTGCGGCATCGATCCCGAGAAGTACACCGGCTTCGCCTTTGGTATTGGCGCCGAGCGCGTCGCGGCCCTGCGCTACGACCTGCCCGACCTGCGCACGCTCATGACAGGCGATATGCGCTTCCTCAACCAATTTTAGGCTTGCCCATGCACCCCATCTTGGCGTTCAAACCGTCGCTCGCGTACCTTTAGTACGCGTCGCTCCTCTTTCACGCCAACCTGGGGCACCTGGACAACCCTAAGGCGAACGTCTTCATTTGATATTCCTCCCCTTGCGGAGATTAAGAACTAGGAGAGCTACATGCGCGTTTCTTACGACTGGCTCAAGACCATGATCGATATTCCGGAGGATCCCAAGACCCTTTCGGACGAATATATCCGTACCGGTACCGAGGTCGAGGCGATCGACACCGTGGGCGAGTCCTTTGACCACGTGGTGACCGCCCAGGTAATCACCAAGACCCCGCACCCCGATAGTGACCACATGTATGTGTGCTCGGTCGACGTGGGCGACAAGAACCTCGACGCCGACGGCAACCCCGCTCCGCTGCAGATCGTCTGCGGCGCGCAGAACTTTGAGGCCGGCGACCACATTGTCACGGCCATGATCGGCGCCGTGCTGCCCGGCGACGTCAAGATCAAAAAGAGCAAGCTGCGCGGCGTCGTGTCCATGGGCATGAACTGCTCCGCGCGCGAGCTCGGTCTGGGCGGTGATCACTCCGGCATTATGATTCTGCCCGAGGATACGCCCTGCGGCATGCCGTTTGCCGAGTATGTGGGCTCCAGCGACACCGTGCTCGACTGCGAGATCACGCCCAACCGCCCCGACTGCCTGTCCATGATCGGCATGGCCCGCGAGACCGGCGCCATCTTCGACCGCGATTTCCACGTTGAGCTGCCCGCCATCAAGGCCGAGACCGGCCGCGCGACGGACGACGAGCTTTCGGTCGAGATTGCCGACGAGGGCCTGTGCGACCGCTATGTCGCCCGCATCGTGCGCAACGTGAAGGTGGGCCCGTCGCCCGACTGGATGGTCAAGCGCCTCAATGCCCTGGGCGTGCGCCCGCACAACAACATCGTCGACATCACCAACTACGTGATGATGCTCACCGGTCAGCCGCTGCACGCCTTTGACCTTGACACCTTTGCCGAGCGTGAGGGCAAACGGCGCGTGGTGGTTCGCGCCGCCCAGCAGGACGAGAAGTTCACGACCCTCGACGGCGAGGAGCGCACGCTCGACGCCGGCATGGGCCTGATCACCGACGGCGAGCGTCCCGTGGCGCTGGCCGGCGTCATGGGTGGCATGGATTCCGAGATTGAGGACGACACCGTCGACGTGATGGTCGAGAGCGCCTGCTTCAACGCCGGCCGCACCTCGCACACCAGCCGCGACCTGTCGCTGATTTCGGACGCCTCCATCCGCTTTGAGCGCCAGGTCGACGAGACCGGCTGCGTGGACGTCGCCAACGTGGCCTGCGCGCTCATCGAGCAGATTGCCGGCGGCGAGGTCGCTCCCGGCTACGTGGACGTGTTCCCTGCGCCCAAGACCATCGACAGCATCAAGTTGCGCCTGGCTCGCGTGCACGCCATCTGCGGCGCCGACATCGAGCCCGACTTTATCGAGCGCTCGCTCACCCGCCTGGGCTGCACCGTCGAGCGTGAGGGCGAGGACTTTATGGTGACCCCGCCGAGCTTCCGTCCCGACCTGCCGCGCGAGATCGACCTGATCGAGGAGGTCCTGCGTCTGTGGGGCATGGGCCGCGTGACGGCGACCATCCCGGCTGCCAAGAACCATATCGGCGGCCTGACCCGCGAGCAAAAGCTCGCCCGCAAGGTCGGCGAGATCCTGCGCGCCTGCGGCCTCAACGAGACCACGACCTTTGGTTTTGCCGCCCCGGGCGACCTGGAGAAGATCGGCATGCCCACCGAGGGCCGCGGCTGCCCCGTGGTGCTCATGAACCCGCTGGTGGCCGAGCAGACCGAGATGCGCCGCTCGCTGCTGCCGGGCCTTTTGCAGTCGGTAGCCTACAACGAGGCCCACGGCACGCCCAACGTGCACCTGTACGAGGTGGGCAGCCTGTTCCACGGCCGCGAGAACGCCAGCCTGCCCAAGGAGACCAAGTCCGTGGCGGGCGTGCTCTCGGGCCAGTGGAGCGAGCAGTCCTGGAACATGAAGTACCGCAAGCTGCGCTTCTTCTATGGCAAGGGCATCGTGGAGGAGCTGCTCGCCCAGCTGCGTATCGAGAAGGTTCGCTTCCGTCCCGTCGAGGGCGAGGGCTACGCCTTCTTGCAGCCGGGCCGCGCGGCCGAGGTTCTGTCTGGCGGTACCGTGCTAGGCTGGGTCGGCGAGATCCACCCCGAGGCGCGCGAGGCCTGCGGCATCGACGAGGTCGTCGTCGCCTTTGAGCTCGATTTGGACAAGCTGATCAAGGGTGCCCGTAACCAGGAGAACTACCGCGAGTTCTCGCAGTACCCGGCCGTCGAGCACGACTTGGCTATCGTGGTCGATAACGCTGTGACCTGCGAGGACCTTGAGCGTCGCATCGCCAGTGCCGGCGGCAAGCTGCTCGAGGGCGTGCGCCTGTTCGACGTGTACCGCGACCCGGTCCGCATTGGCAAGGGCAAGAAGTCCATGGCCTTCGCGCTTACGTATCGCTCCGACGACCATACGCTCACCAGCGAAGAGGTCGAAAAAGCGCACCAGAAGATCGTCACCAAGGTGTGCAAGGGCGTAAACGGCGAGGTCCGCGGCTAGGTCCTGCGCTGGGGTATGGGTCAGCGGTGGCTGCTGCCGAGTCCTACGTGACTGCTGTTTTCGGTATAAGGCACCGTTGAGCCTGCATATATGACACGCGCATTACATAACGGCGTGCTGCTTTGTCGGCAGTGCGCCGTTTTGCTATGATAGCCCGCGGCGTGTTACGAATCTGACATTACGTAACACTGGAAAGGTGATTCAAGCGGCGTTGCAATTCCGTGCGCCGATAACCGGGAGGCGTACATGCACATTCCAGATAATTATCTGTCCCCGCAGACCGATGCCGTCATGGCGGTGGCGATGGTGCCCGTCTGGGCTCACTGTATCAAGAAGGTGCGCGCCACGCTCGATCGCGAGCACATGGCTTTCCTGGGCATCTGCGCCGCATTTTCCTTCTTGCTTATGATGTTCAACGTGCCGCTGCCCGGCGGCACCACTGGCCACGCCGTTGGTGGCGCACTCATCGCGCTGCTGCTGGGCCCCGAGGCCGCGGCTATCGCGGTTTCGGTCGCGCTGGCGCTGCAAGCGCTGCTGTTTGGCGACGGCGGCATCCTGTCCTTTGGCGCTAACTGCTTTAACATGGCCTTCGTGTTGCCGTTTGCCGCAGCCATCGTGTTCCGCGCGCTTAACAGCCGTTTGCACGACAAGAGCTGGGGCACCTCGGTTTCGGCCATCGTAAGCGGCTGGGTCGGCCTGTGCCTGGCGGCCCTGTGCGCAGCAATCGAGTTTGGTATTCAGCCGATGCTTTTCACGAATGCTTCGGGCGCTCCGCTGTACTGCCCCTTCCCGCTGTCCATTGCCATTCCGGCCATGATGATCCCGCATATGTTGGTAGCCGGCGTGGTCGAGGGCGTGGCGACTGCCGCGATCTACGGCTTTATCAAGAAGACGGCGCCGAGCGTTATCGTCGGCCCCGAAGCCGCCGATGGACAGCTTGCTGCCGAGGGCGCTGCTGCAAAGAAGACCTCGCTGGTCCCCACGCTCATCTTGGTTGCCGTGCTTGTCGTGGCCACGCCGCTGGGCCTGCTGGCCACGGGTGACGCCTGGGGTGAGTGGGACGCCGAGGGCGCCGCGACCGCCGTTCAGGAGGCTGGCGACGACAGCCTGCAGGCTTCGGTCGGTCTCGACACCCCGACCTTTGCCGACGCTCTGCCTACGGGTGATTACCTGCAGGCCTATTCCGAGGAGCAGGGTCTCGGCTTTGCCGGTCAGGCTGCCATGTATATCTTGTCCGGCGTGATTGGCGTGGCGGTGCTCACCATCGCATTCCGTCTGATCTCGCTGACGGTCAAGGAAAGCGGAGCCCATGGCGATGGTCGAGCTGCCTAGCTGGCTTGCGGTCGAGCAGCGTTACGAGCCCACGGGCGCTCGTCATCGCGTGATGCAAAAGAACGTCCTGCACCTGGCGAGCCTGCTTGAGCGGGTTCGCCTGGGTGGAGGCGCGCACGAGGGCGGGTCGATGGTCGACCGCGCCCTTTCTTGCGTTTCGGCTCCGGTGCGCCTGGTGGGGATATTCGTTTGCGTCCTGTGCGTGTGCCTGACACAAAGCCCGCTGTACCTCATGTTGATGGCGGCCATTGCGCTGGTGCTCGTTGCCGTGCGTCCCATACGCGGGCTGCGCGCGACCTTTGTGCCGGCGCTTGGCGCCGCGGGGCTCGCAGTGGTTTTGGCGCTGCCTGCCCTGCTGCTGGGTGCTTCCGCTACGGGCGCCATGCTCAAGATTGCGCTCAAGACCTTCATTAATGTGTCGCTGGTGCTGGGCGCTTCGTGGACCCTCACGTGGAGCCGCATGTCGGCGGCGCTCAAGATGCTGCATCTACCCGACGAAGTTATCTTTACGTTTGATATGGCGCTCAAGCACATCGAGGTGCTGGGTCGTACGGCGCACGATCTGTGCGAATCGGTCATGCTGCGCAGCGTTGGCCGTGCGCCCGAGGGATTTTCGCGTACCGATTCGATCGCGGGTATCATGGGCATGACCTTTATCAAGGCGATGAAATGCAGCCGCGCGATGGACGAGGCTATGCTTTGCCGCGGCTTTGCCGGTGCGTATCCGGCTCCCGCGCGCGCCAGGTTTGGCTGGCGCGATGCGGCCTATGCGGCCGGCGTGGCGCTGCTGACAGTGTTGTGCGCCGTGCTGTAGGCGCTGCTGGTTCCGACTGGGGATGCAAATGGGGAAGGGCGACGTTTTGACGATCGATATGAATAGTGCGGCGGGCACGAACGGTGTGGGCGGCGCCGAGGTCGTTCCGCTCATCGAGCTGCGCGACGTGGTGTTCTCCTATGCGGGGCATACGGTTGTCGATGGCGTGTCGCTGCAGGTCGATCGTGGTGAACTCGTTGCCCTGCTCGGTCCCAACGGCTGCGGCAAGACGACAATCATGCGTCTTATCAACGGCCTTGAGCTCGCGGATGCCGGCGCATACCTGTTTGACGGACGCGTGGTCGATGCGGCGTATCTGAAGGATTCTGCTGCTGCTCAGAAGTTCCACCAGCGCGTAGGCTTCGTATTCCAAAACGCCGATGCCCAGCTGTTCTGCGCCACGGTCGGTGAGGAGGTCGCTTTTGGACCGGCTCAAATGGGGCTGCCGGCAGACGAGCTCGACCGTCGCGTGCACGATGCCATGGAACTGTTTCAAGTTGCCGACCTGGTCGATGCCTCGCCCTATCAGCTTTCGGGTGGGCAAAAGAAGCGTGTGGCGCTGGCGGCAGTCGTATCGATGAACCCCGATATCTTGGTTCTCGACGAACCCACCAATGGGCTCGACGAGGATTCATGCGACATCGTGGTCAACTTCTTGCTGGCCTACGTCGCGGCGGGTAAGACGGTCTTGATGAGCACGCATCACCAGGATTTGGTGCGACGCCTGGGTGCCCGTGCAATCTATATCGATCGATATCACCATGTGGTCGAGGCGCCTTCGCCGTCGTATGGAACCGAAAGCGGTGCTACGGACTAGTTGCTGCGTAGAGCGTGCGTAGCCGCCTGCGCGGCTTTGCCGTGATGGTATAGTTATCCAGGTTTTTTATGGGGGTGGCTATGCCAAGCTGGAACATTCATATCGCTCAGACGGAGCGTTTGCTGGAGCGCACTGGTGCGCTTGCCAATAGCGTGCGCGACCGCAATGCCTTTTTGTTTGGCTGCGTGGTTCCGGATATCTTCGTGGGCTATATGGTCCCTGGCATCGCCGATCCCATCCCGTACCGCATTACGCACTTTGCAAAGCCCGAGCCTATCCCTAAGCCTCGTGAGCATGAGTTCTGGGATACCTATGTGGCACCGTTGCTTAAAGGGGCGCCTGTTGGTACGCCGGCTGCCGCGACCTCGATTGTCGAGGAGCGTGAGCGACTCAATCGGGTACATTATCCCCAACGCTACAAGGATGCCGAGCCGGTTGCCGGTCCCGGTGCTAGCGAGCTTTCGCTCGCGCCCGATGACGTGGCGCAGTCGCTGCTCGATCTGACGCTGGGCGTTTGGTCTCACCTCGTGGCCGATACCGTGTGGAATACGCGCGTGAATCAGTACCTGGAGGCGCACGGCGGCAAGCCGTGCGAGGAATTCCGCATTAAAAAGCAAGGCGACTTTGACTGGTTTGGCAAGACGCTCGGGATCGTTTCGATTCCGCGCGCGACCGATCGCCTGTATACTGCGGCGACGCGTTTTGGTCAGTATCCCATCCATAAGGAGTATGTGCTCAAGACCATTGGCGTTATGCACGAGATTGTACGCGAAAACCCCGGCGAGCCCGACCATCCGCCATACCGCCTGCTGACCGAGGAATTCTTCGACGCGACGTTTACCGAGGTCATCGAGCTGACCGAGGCGGGTTTTGCCGCCCGTGTCGAATCGCCCGATGTGCCTGCGCTGCCCCTGATTGCTAGCTGCTAGCTGGCCGGCCCGGCAGTGAATAGCTCAACCCAATCGACAAGTAGCTCTTGCCGTAAGGTATCTTCGGCAATGCGCTCCTGTTTGGTCTTTGGGATGTGGGGAAGCCCGGCCTTTTTATGGATGAGCTCGGCTATGTGGTCGAAGCTCTTCTTCTCCTTGATCTGGTCATAGGTAATTTGGATGACGTCGTAGCCCATGCTTGTGAGTGCGGTGGCGCGCTCGGCATCGGAGAGGCTCGCGGCTTCGCTGTCGTGGGC